>JAWVFZ010000458.1:0-4578 GCA_033855555.1 Solirubrobacteraceae bacterium | reverse complement strand
CGTCGCCGTGCTCCCATTGATCGATGAAGCCCTGCTGGTAGGGCATGTGGAACATGCCGTCCTTGGGACCGATCTCGATCGTGTAGCCATAGCCGCCGGTCGCGGTGTAGGTGTCGTCCTCGGTGGTTCCGGCCGTGTCGTAGAGCTCGAAGCTGTACTGCGACGTGTAGCCGGTGGCCGCGCCCATCGCGTCGCCGATCGCCTTCATCCGCGCTTCGTCGGGCGCCTTGCCGCCGTCGTGGAGACCGGGCGGCCGCAGCACCAGCGCCGCAACGTTGTGCAGCGTCATCAGCATCGTGACCTGGTGGGTGCGGCTGTAGTTCCACACGGCCTGGGTCTCGGGCTCGGACCGTGGCGCCGGCCCGTGGAAGCTCTGCGAGGTCGGATCCTGGCTCGAGCCCGGGCCGCCCCAGAGGTTGCCGTAGTTGCGGTTGTTGTCCACCCCCCACTGCAGCTCACAGGGGACGGTCGGATCGGGGAACTCGCCCGAGCAGTTCTTGCGCCGGTAGGCGAGGATGCCGCCGGGCGGCGCCACCGCCTCGCCGAGATGGACGTTGGGGTCCTGGCCCGCCGGGTTGTTGTCGTTGGGGTCGACGGCCGAGTCCGTGCGCGTCGTGATGAAGCCGTCGACGTTGACGACGGGGACGATCACGGTGCGCTCGTTTGCCCGCAGCGCGGCGATCCGGGGATCGCCGGACTGGGTGGCGAGCATCGTCGCGTACTCCATCGCCGCCTCCTCGGACGGCCACTCGCGCGCGTGATGTAGACCCATCAGGAAGAACACCGGGCGACCGTCGTCGCCCTTGACGTTGTCGGCGATCTCGACGCCCTGGATGTCACGGCCCTGGAACGTCTTGCCGATGACGACCGGGCGAACGCTGTCCGGGTACTTCTCGACGAGCGCCTTGAGCTCGGTCTGGACGTCGTCGTAGGTGCGGTACGCCGTGCGCCCGGACGGAAGCGCCGAGCGCCCCCCGGCCGCAGCCCGTGCGTCGGCCGCGTCGCTGGCACGCCCAAAGGCGTTCATGTCGTCCACGCGTGTCGTGACTCCGAGGCCCGCGTCCGCCAGCAGCTTGCGCTGGGCGTCGCCGGCCACGAGGACGTCGGCGAAGCCCTGGCCGCGCTCATGGGTGACATCCAGGCCGGCATCCTCGAGGCGCGAGATCTTCGCCTGGTCGCCGGTCACCCGCACGAGCGAGACCTTCGGCTGGGAGAGCGGCGGCGCGACGTCGACGAATGTGATCCCGACGCGTGCGCTGCGTGCAGCGCCGCGGCGCCGGCAGGCGACGAAATCGATGCGCTGGCGGGCGCCCGCCCAGGTCTGGACGAGCTCGTTGGAGCGGAAGCCCTGCGACGTGGCGAGCACGCGGCCGGTGGCGGCGTCGCGCGCGATCAGGTCCCAGTCGCTCGTCGAAGGCGCGGCGAGTCGTGCCGTGACGTAGCCCGACATCGGCGCCACGTAGCGCGAGACGGCGACGCCGCGACGAGCCTTGGGGGCCGTGGCGGCGCAGTCGCGCGGTGCGGCCGCCTTGGCCGTCAGCGTGCGGGCGATGGTCGGAAGTTTGGTCGGGGCCGATGCCTGCGCCGCGGGAGCGGCGACAAGCAGGAGCCCGAGAAGGAGCGAGGTCAGGGACCGATTCATGGACCCTGCAACGCAGCCCCGTCCCGAACCTTGCGGTCCTTCCTAGGTCGTGTACTCGGCGTTGATGCGCACGTAGTCGTACGACAGGTCCGAAAAGAAGACCTCGGTCTCGTGACCGTCGCCCGGAAGGCCGATCACGTACTCGACCTCGTCGCGCTGCACGCGCTGGGCGAGCTCCTCGACGTCGTGAGGGACGAGGAATCCGGCGCTGCAGACCTGCATCCCCTCGATGGCCACGTCGACCGGCAGGGGCGCGGTGTCCAGAAGCGTCCCGCCGACGGCCTGGACGATGCGCCCCCAGTTGGGATCGCCACCATGCAGCGCGGCCTTGACCAGCGGCGAGTTGCCCACGGCGCGGGCAACCGCCTCGACGCCCGGCGGATTGCCGCCGCGCACGACGACGCGGCCGACGCGCTTGGAGCCCTCGCCGTCGCGCACGATGTCGAGCGCGAGCTGGCGCAGCACGGCGTCGAGCGCCTCGCCGAGGCGCAGCTCGTCGTCGGATTCCGGCTCGACGCGCACGCCGCTCGCTCCCGAGGCCATCAGGATCACCGTGTCGTTGGTCGACAGCTGGCCGTCCACCGTGATGCGGTCGAACGAGCGCTTCACGCACACGCCGAGCAGCAGGTCGGCGGTCTCTGGCTCCAGCGCGGCGTCCGTCTGCACGAAGCAGAGCATCGTCGCGAAGTTGGGCTGCATCATCCCCGCGCCCTTCGCCTGCGCGCTCATGCGCACCGTGCCGGATGCCAGCTCGACGTCGAGCGAGCAGCGCTTCTCGAATGCGTCCGTGGTCATGATCGCCGCGGCGAACGCGGCGTCGCCTTCGGCGCTCAGCTCGCTCGAGCAGGCGAGGAGCCCCTGCATGATCTTGCGCCCGTCGAGCGGCACGCCGATCACGCCCGTCGAGCACACGGCGACGCGATCCTCGTCCGTGGCGGTCGCCATCGCCGCGCCGCCCTGCATCCGCGCCGCCTCATCCAGGCCCGGGCGCCCCGTCGCGGCGTTCGCGTTGCCGGAGTTCACCGCGACCGCCCGCAGCCCGTCGAGCTGCGTGCGCTCCTTCGTGACGATCACAGGCGCCGCAAGCGTGCCCGAGCGGGTGAAGCGCGCCGCGCTCACCGGCTCCGGCCCGTCGCAGACCAGCAGGCCGACGTCGAGCCCGCCGGAGGGCTTGATACCCGCGGCCGCGCCGGCGGCGCGGAAGCCCTTCGCCAGGCCGCGGGCGTCGCTCAGCCCCGCGGGCGCGTCGACCCAGCGCGAGCGGAAGAACGCCGAGGTCGCGGTCACAGCAGGCCTTCCGTCTCAGGGCGCCCGAACATCAGGTTCAGGTTCTGGACCGCCTGCGAAGCGGTGCCCTTCCAGAGGTTGTCGATCGCGGCGAACACGATCGCGCGGCTGCCGTCCTGCCAGGCGTGGATGCGGCAGAAGTTCGTCTCGCGCACGTCGCGGACTCCGGGCGGCGAGGATGTGAGCTCGATGAACGGCTCCTCGCCGTAGGCGGCGTCGAGCAGCGCGCCCACGTCGGCGCCCGCATCGACGGTCACGTAGCAGGTGAGCAGCTCGCCCTGGTCGAGCGGCAGCAGGTGCGGCACGAAGGTCACCTGGTGTCCGAGCTCCTGCTCGATCTCGGGCGTGTGGCGATGGTTGCCCACGCCGTAGGCCCGCACGTTCTCGTCGACGGCGACGAAATGCGTCGTGTCGCTGGGCTTGCGCCCGGCCCCGCTGACGCCGGTCTTCGCGTCGATCACCACGCCGTCGCCGAGGACGCCGGCCAGGGGGCCGAGGGCCAGGACGGCCGCGGTCGGGAAGCAGCCCGGACAGGCGACGATCGTCGCCTCGCGCAGCTGCTCGCGGTAGACCTCCGGCAGGCCGTACACCGCTTCGGCGATCAACTCCGGGTGCGGATGCTCGACGTAGTTGGCCTCGTAGGTCGCGACGTCGCGCAGGCGGAAGTCGGCCGAAAGGTCGACGACCTTCACGCCGCGCTCATGCAGCTCGGCCACGACCGGTGCCGCGGCGCCGTGGGGATAGGCGACGATCGCGGCGGCGACGTCGCCGTGCACGTCGATGTCGTAGGCGTCGAGCACGAGGTTGACGCGGTGGTGCGGGTAGAGCTCGTCGAGGCGCCGGCCCGCGTCGCTGCGCGACGTGACGGCCGCGAGCTCGAAGAACGGATGGCGGTCGACGATCCGCGCGGCAAGCGCGCCCGCGAACCCGCTGGCTCCGAGAACGGCGACGCTAGCCACGCAGCTCGCCCCCCAGGTCCTCCCGCAGCGCGGCGACGATCCGCTCGTGTACCGGGGCGACGTCCTCGTCGGAGAGCGTGCGGTCGGGCGCGCGGTACTCGAGGTGCAGCGCAAGCGACACGCGGCCCTCGCCGACCTGCTCGCCCGTGTAGACGTCGAAGACCTCCACGCCGGCCAGCAGCTCCCCCCCGGCTTCGCGCACGGCTGCGAGCACGTCGGCCGCGCGCACGCCGGAGCCGACCACGACCGCCAGGTCCTGGCGCAGCGACGGGAAGCTCGTGAGGTCGCGGTAGGCGGTGACCTCGGGGGCGCCGGCCGCGAGCTTGCCGAGATCGACCGCGAACGCGCTGACGGGCTGGTCGATCTCCCAGGAGCGCGCGACCAGCGGATGGACTTCGCCGACGAAGCCGACGCGCTCGCCGGCGACCAACACCGCCGCGCTGCGGCCCGGATGCAGAAACGGCCACTGATCGGCTTCGACTGACCACTCGACGCGCAGCGCGGTGAGCGCCGCCTCGAGGATGCCCTTGATCTGGAAGAAGCCGGCCTCCGTTCGGCGCCCGGTGCACAGCGCCGCGAGCGCGTGGTGCTCGTGCGCCAGCTCGTCGGCCGCGCGATAGACCGTGCCCGACTCGAACAGCCCCAGATCCGGCATGCCGCGCGCGACGTTGTGGCGGGCGGCGTCGAGCA
>JAWVFZ010000457.1:0-2622 GCA_033855555.1 Solirubrobacteraceae bacterium | reverse complement strand
CGCCCAGCAGCACGTGGTCGCACTCCAGCCGCGTGCCGTCGTCGAGCGTGAGCGAGCGCACACGCTCGTCGCCCTCGGCAGCGGTGACCTGGGCGCCCAGGATCAGGCGCGCGCCGCGGGACTCGTGCAGGCCTGCGAACCAGGCGCCGACCGACGGCCCGAGCAGCATCTCCATCGGCGACTGGGCAGCCTCGACGAGCGTCACGTCGACGCCTGCGGCGGTCGCCGCGACGGCGGCCTCCTGGCCGATGAAGCCCGCTCCGACGATCACGAGCCGCCGTGCCTGGCCGAGCACCGCGCGCAGCAGGAGCGCGTCGTCGAGCGTGCGCAAGACCGAGACGTTCGTGAAGCGCTCCAGCAGCGGGAGGCGGCGAGGCGAGCTGCCGGTGGCGATCAGCAGCTGCTCATAGGCCAGCTCCTCGCCATTGGCCAGCGCGACCTTGCGTGCGTCGACGTCCATTCCCGTGACTGCAACACCGGCGAGGACCTCGATGTCGCGCTCGGCGTACCAGTCGGGCGCCCGGAAGCCGACCGCGGCCTCGGCCCCGGGGTCGGTGAGCACCGCCTTCGACAGCGGTGGGCGGTCGTAGGGAAGGTGTGCCTCGGCGCCCACCATGCGCACGCGGCCGGTGTAGCCCTTGTTGCGCAGCGTCTCCGCCGCGCGCTGGGCGGCAAGCCCGCCGCCCGCGATGAGGATGCCTTCGCCCATCACGCCACCGGGCGGGGCGTCGCGTTGCCGGCCTGAATCAGGCGGCCGAGGCCGAGCGCGAGCGCCGGGATCGTCACGAGGCCGACCGAGATCAGGAACCAGCTCGTGCCGGCGTCGGTGCCCTCGCCCAGCGAGTGCGCCAAGCCCAGAACCCACGCCAGCGCGGTGAAGCGGTGCAGCACCTTCCAGCGGGCGACGCCGATCCGCGCGCGGAAGTAATAGGAGAGCCCGAGCGCGATCATCGACCAGCCGCTGACGATGCCGATCGCCATCCACGGCTCCTTGTAGCCACTGGCGAACGGCACGGTGACGTCGGTGACGCTCGGGTGCAGGAAGCTGTCGCCCAGCAGCGACACGGCGTGCACGACGATCGCGACCATCGTCGCCAGCGACAGCGCCTCGTGCGTCACGCGAAAGTCGGGGCCGCCCTTCTTGACGAACCTGCCGCCCATCGTGACGCCGACGCCGACCGCGGCGCTGGACAGCAGCAGTGCGGCGATGCCGGCCGCGCGGCTGGTGATCCAGAAGAGGTGCGGCCCGGTCGCGGTGGCGGCGAGGAGCGCGAGCATGCGGGACAAGATGCGGCACCCGCCTTAGCGGCGCCTATAGGGACCCTGGGAGCTTGCTGAGAGCGCGTCAGAGCATCAGCCGGATCGCGACCGCGACGCCGAACACCACCACCAGGCCGCGCAGCACCTCGGGGGGCAGGCGGCGGACCAGCCGGACGCCGACATGGCCGCCGATGAGGCTCGTGACCGCCATCGCGGCGGCGGCGGTCCAGGCGACGGGCCCGAAGAACGTGAAGAACACGGCCGCCGCGAGCCCCACGATCAGCGACAGCACGCCCTTCAGCGCGTTGATCTCGTGCATGCCGCCTTCCAGGTAGATCCCCAGCAGCGCGAGCACGACGATGCCGAACCCCGCACCGAAGTAGCCGCCGTAGACGGCGGCGACGAACTGCAGCGCGAGCAGCTGTGTCGGCAGCCGCTTGCTGTCGCCGTGACGCCGGCGCGCGCGCCGGGCGAGCGCCGGCTGCAGCGCCAGCAGACCGCAGGAGAACAGGATCAGCCACGGCACCAGCCGGTCGAAGAGCGTCTGCGAGCTGACGACCAGCAACAGCGCGCCGCACAGGGCGCCGACCGCGCTGACCGTGCCGAGGATCCGCACGTCGCCTCCCTGCCCCTCGAGCTCGCGGCGGTAGGCGTGTGAGCCGCCGAGATACCCCGGCAGGACGGCGATCGCGTTGGTGACGTTCGCCGTGATGCTCGGGTAGCCGACCGCCAGCAGCGCCGGAAAGGTGATCAGCGATCCCCCGCCCGCGATCGCGTTCACGGCCCCGGCGAGGAACGCGGCGCCGGCGAGCAGGACCAGGTCGGGGGCATCGAGCACGGGCGAATGCATACCCCACCGCGACCGCCGAGGTCGTGTGCGAAAACGCGCGCGAGCGGGTAACCGCCAATGAGGTGAGCCTCGTCCAGGGGGCTCGGGTGCGCGAAGGAGGAGAGCCCACGTGTCCCAACAGACCTACGACCCTCGCCGGGGCAACGGCGCGGGGCAACGGCGCCAGGCCACCGGCCGCGCCTGGTATCTGCTGCTGCTCGTCCCGATGATCGGGACGCTCATCCCGCCGGTCTACAACACGAACGACCCGACGCTGATCGGGATCCCCTTCTTCTACTGGTACCTGCTGGCGTGGGTGCCGGTGACCGTTGTGGTGATGGTCCTCATCAGCCGATTCACGGCGGATGACGAGCCATGATCGCCACCGTCAATGGCGTCCAGCTCGGCGTCTTCATCGCCCTGTTCGGCTTCGTCAGCGTCCTGGGCTACATGGCCGCCCGCTGGCGGCGCGCCGAGTCCCTCGCCAGCCTCGACGAGTGGGGCCTCGGCGGGCGCAAGTTCGGCGCCTGGAT
>JAWVFZ010000456.1:0-4512 GCA_033855555.1 Solirubrobacteraceae bacterium | reverse complement strand
CTCATGGCGTGGCGTTCTTCTGGTTCACGGGGGAGATCTCGAGGAGGCGGTCGATCTGCGACTGCGCGGCGATCGACACCGCCTTCTCGTCGCCGATGATCCAGCCGTGATTGTAGACGCCGCGCACCGGGTCCTTGGCGTAGCCGGGCTGGATGTCGAGCAGGAACTGCGCGAGCGCGCTGTCCACCCTGGCCGCATCGCCGACGAGCAGCAGCGGGCCGTAGGTCCCGCTTGCCGAGAGCGGCGCCGCGGCCGCCGCCGTCTGCGGGTCCGCGCCGGCGGCGGCGAAGACCAGGCCGTGGCCGGGATCCACGACGCCCCAGCCGAACGCTCCATCGGCGTAGCGCGCGAAGGCGATCGCGTTCTGCACCGGGTCGGGCCCGCCGATGCGCACGACCTTGCCGAGCTTCTTCAGGCCGGTCTCCACCTTTGGACCGATCACGCTCGGCGGGCCGAGCAGGTAGATCTTGGGCTGCCGGTGGGAGGCCAGCGCCGCGCGCGTCTCGGGCGGCACCGAGTCGCGATGGACGAACAGGACCGCATCTCCGCTCTTGGCCGCGTAGGCAGCGGCGGGCATCGCGAACGACGGCTGGTCGGCGGAGACCACGAGCACGCGGTCCGACGAGCTCCCGCGCGCCGCGGCGAGGAACGAGTCGATCGCGCCTGCGAGGGCGAACGGGTTCGCGCCCTTGATGTCGGTGGTCTTCAGCCCGGCGGCCTGCCCGACGTCGCCGACGCGGATGATCTGCGCGCCGCCGGCGGGCTTGGAGCCCGTCGGCGCCAGCACCTGCAGGGCGGAGCTCGTGGCGGCGGGCAGCGACGTGCCGTCGCTGAGCAGGATCGGCGCGCGTAGCGGAGGCGCCATGAGCGCCGCCGCCGCGATGCCGGCGCGCCAGTCGCCCTTGTCGACGAGCGTCACGGCCTGGGGGTTCGTCCCCGGCCCGGCCGCCGGATAGACCGCCTGCGCGACGGCGGCGGCATCGGCGACCGGGTCGGCGCCGCCCACGCGCGTCGTGTTCTTGGTGGCGAGGCCCGGGAAGCCGAGCCCGCGCGCTGCCCCGGCGTCGGTGCCCTTGATGCCGAGCGTGGCCGGGTCGCCCGGCGTCGTCTCGTTCTTTCCGCCGCAGCCGGCCGCGGCCAGGGCGGACAGGAACAGGGGGAGGACGAGGGCCCGGCGCATCGCGGGCGGACGATAGCGGCCGCTCCAGTGGCCCCGCGCCTCACCAGGGGTCGCCCGGTTCGACTGAACGCCGACGTCTGCTTTATCGTTGACCGACCAGTCAGTCGACACCGGAGCAGACCCGTGGAATTCCGCCTCACAGACGAGCAGATCGCCTTCCGCGACCAGTGCCACGCCTTCGCCCGCGACGTCATGCGCCCGGTCGCCCCGCACTACGACCGCGAGCAGGCTGTCCCCTACGACGTCGTCCGCGAGGCACGCAAGCGCGGACTTCACGGCCTTGACCTGCTTCAGACGATGGCCACCGACAACGGTGGCCAGTTCGGCGTCATCTACGCCGAGGAGCTGCACTGGGGCTGCGCCGGCATCGCGCTGGCAATCTCGGCGTCGTCGCTGGCCGCCGCCGGCATCGCCGCCTCGGGCACGGGCGAGCAGATCGGCCGCTGGATCCCCGAGTGCTACGGCCTCGGCGACGAGATCAAGTTCGGCGCCTACGCGGTGACCGAGCCGGGTGCCGGCTCCGACGTGCGGTCGCTGCGCACCACCGCCAAGCGCGACGGCGACGAGTGGGTGCTCAACGGCACCAAGATCTTCATCTCCAACGGCGGCATCGCCGACGTCACGGTCGTCGTCGCCAACGTCGACCCGGAGCTCGGGCACCGTGGCCAGGCGTCGTTCATCGTCGAAAAGGGCACGCCGGGCTTCAGCCAGGGCAAGAAGGAGGACAAGCTCGGCATCCGCGCCTCGCAGACGACCGAGCTGATCCTCGAGGACTGCCGGATCCCGCTGGAGAACCTGCTCGGCGGCCTCGAGAAGCTCGAGGCCAAGCTTGAGCGGGCCCGCAAGGGCGAGCGCGCCGGATCGTCCAACGCGCTCGCGACCTTCGAGGTCACGCGCCCGCTCGTGGGAGCCAGCGCACTCGGCATCGCGCGTGCCGCATACGAATGGACGCTGGACTGGCTCGAGGGCCGCGCCGAGGGCTTCGAGGACGAGCCGCCCGTTCCGCTGCTCGAGCAGCAGCGGGTCCAGCAGGTGCTCGCCGACGTCGCCACCGAGATCGACGCCGCCCGCCTGCTCGTCCAGCGCGCTGCCTGGATGGGGCGCAACGGGGTCCCGATGACCGCGGGCCAGGGCTCGATGTCCAAGCTCAAGGCGGGCGACGTCGCGATGTGGGCGACGACCGCGCTCATGGACATCGTCGGGCCCGAGGCCTCGCTGACCGACCACCCGCTCGAGAAGTTCTTCCGCGACGCGAAGATCTACCAGCTGTTCGAGGGGACGGCCCAGGTCCAGCGACTCGTGATCGCGCGCATGCAGGCCGCCGAGCACCAGCGCCTGAAGGAGGACGGCGCCGGCGAGGCGCAACCTGCCGGCGAGAACGTGGTCGGCGCCGCAGCGGCCGCGTTCGAGAATGCAGCTGCATAAGGTTCTTCCGCGAAACCATTAAAGGTCGGCCGTGTAAGGGTCGATTAGTTGTCAGAACAGTGGTGCACGCGTCCGTGCATCCGTGTATGTTCCGCCGCAATGCCGAATCCCGAGGCGTCAGCCGAGGGACCGGGGGACCCATGTTGTTGGGGCGAACCTCTTTCGTAAGGCAAGAGGAGCGCAGGCTCTTTCCGCGCTAGCCCGTCAGCTAACCCCGGAGGCCCACGAAAGAGGTTTCCGTGCGAGTTCGCTCGCTTCCCAACATCTTCATGTTGCTGCTAGGGCTGATGCTCTTGGCAGCGCCCGCCTCGGCTCAGACCTCCAGCTCAGGCGGGCAAACTTCGACGTCCGGCTCCAGCGCCGCCAGCTCCGGCGGCCGCGAGTACGGCACCGACGATCCCACGCTCACCCCCGTCGTCGCCGGCACGGTCGCCACGATCCAGCCGGACGGCCTCGCCGCTGCTCCGCTCGACGCGCCCCTGCAGGTCCAGCAGGCCATCTGGGCGGCGAACCGCATCGTCGGGCTGCCCTACCACTACGGCGGTGGCCACGGCAAGTGGGAGGACACGGGCTACGACTGCTCGGGCACCGTCTCCTACGCGCTGCACGGCGCAGCCCTGCTGACGACCGCGCTGGACTCGGGCAGGTTCATGCGCTGGGGCGCGAGCGGCAAGGGCCAGTGGTTCACCGTCTTCACGAACCCCGGCCACGCGTTCGCCGTGATCGCCGGCCTGCGGCTGGATACGAGCGCCGCGGGCGACCCCAGCGGCCTGCGCGGTCCGCGCTGGCGCCCCGCCCTGCGCTCGACGCGCGGGTTCAAGGCGCGTCACCCGTTCGGGTTCTAGCCGCGGCTGCTGTTCGCCCGCCGCTCGCGGCTACGGGGCGAGGCTCCGACGAGCGGTACGCTAGCTCCAAGACCCCGACCACCCTTCGAGGAGGCTGCATGCCCGGGATGTCCGGACGCTTCTCCACAGTCGTCAAGGCGAAGATCAACAAGCTGCTGGACAAGGCAGAGGATCCCGGCGAGACGCTGGACTACAGCTACACCAAGCAGCTCGAGAACCTGCAGAACGTCAAGAAGGGCATCGCGGACATCGTGACCGCGAAGAAGCGCCTCCAGATGCAGAGCACGAAGATCGAGCAGTCGGTCGTCAAGCTCGACACGCAGGCGCGTCAGGCGCTCGCCGCGGGCAACGAGGAGCTCGCGCGCGTCGCGCTCGAGCGCAAGAACGTCTCGCAGACGGAGCTGCAGTCGCTCGACCAGCAGATCGCCGAGCTCGAGTCCCAGCAGGAGAAGCTGATCGACTCAGAGCAGAAGCTGCGCGCCAAGGTCGAGGCGTTCCGCACCAAGAAGGAGGTCATCAAGGCGCAGTACAACGCCGCCGAGGCCCAGGTGCGGATCTCCGAGGCCGCCACGGGCGTGGGCGAGCAGATGGCCGACGTCGGCCTGGCGATGCAGCGCGCCGTCGACAAGACCGAGAACATGAAGGCCCGCGCCGACGCCGTGCAGGAGCTCGAGACGGCGGGGACATTCGAAGACCTCACCGCGCTCGGCTCCGGTGACGACGACATCGACCGCCAGCTCAAGGAGCTGTCGACATCGAGCGTCGTCGATGACGAGCTATCCAAGATGAAGGCCGAACTGGGCTCGGGCACGACGCCGCCGCCGGCGCAGCTCGAGGGCGGTGAGGGGCAGTGATCGTCCGCATCTCGGGTGAAGACCAGTACCGCCTCGACGACAGCCTCCACACGAAACTCGACGAGCTCGACAACACCGTCGTGGCCGCCGTCGAGGCCGGCGACGAGGACGGCTTCCATGCCGCCTTCGAGGAGCTGCTGCAGTTCGTCCGCAGCAACGGCGAGGTCCTGGGCGAGGACGATCTCAGCGCCTCCGACCACATCCTGCC
>JAWVFZ010000455.1:0-8731 GCA_033855555.1 Solirubrobacteraceae bacterium | reverse complement strand
GCACGGCCTTGCGCGCGCGGATGCGCTCGCCGGAAGCGGTGTGCACGGTGCGGTCGTGCTCGATCCGCACGACGTGCTCGTCGCAGCGCAGGCCGCCGCCGGCGGAGCGCAGGCGCTCGACGAGCGCGTTCGCGAGGCCCTTGGCGCCACCCTCGGGCGTGGGGAAGCCGACCTGCTGGCCGAGCCCGGCGAGCACCCAGGCGTAGATCGCGCTGCCGGGGTATTCGGGCGCGAAATCGGCGTGCAGAGCGTTGCCGGCCAGCAGCATCGAGACCTCCTCGGAGGAGAACTCCTCCTCGGTGTGGCGCCGCACCGTGGTGAGCCCCAGGCGCGTGAGCTCGAGCACCCCCTTCGGCCCTCCCAGCGCGCGCACCAGGCCGGCCGCGGCGAGCCGCGGCGGGAACGGCCCGAGCAGCGTCTTGAGAAACGGGGCCGATATCTGCTCCCACCACGCCGACCATTCCAGCCACGCCTCGCCCTCGCCGTTCTCGCGCGCGGTTCGCACCGGGTCCTGGTACAGCGCGGCACAGCGGCCGCCGGGCAGCGGGTTGGCGACGACGACGTCGGCGCGCCGCCAGGCGATGTCGAGCTCGAGCTCGCGCAGATGCGGCGACGCCACGGCGAGGGGGTAGAACGAGCTGAAGACGTCCGAGTGGAAACCAGGCTCGGTCAGCTCCTCGGTGCGGACCGCGCCGCCGGGCGTGCCCTGCTCCTCGAGCACGACCACGTCCCAGCCTGCGTCGGCGAGCACGCACGCGCCCGTGAGGCCGTTGGGCCCGGATCCGATCACGACTGCGTCGACGGTCTCCACGGGGTAGGCATACCCCGATTTGCGGCTCTATGGCGGAATGGCTCTTTCCTCCGGCGGAGCGTGTCCCGCGCGCGCGATGGGTACGCCTTTCGTGTGGCGCGAACCGTGGCAACGACCGGCGTTCCACCAGCGAAGGTGTGGGCCGTGCTCGCCGATCCGTACGCCTATCCCCGGTGGGTGGTCGGAGCCGACACGATCCGGGATGTCGAGGGCCACTGGCCCGCGCCGCGGTCGAAGATCCACCACCGCGTTGGCTGGGGGCCGTTGAAGCTGAACGACAACACCGAGGTCATGGAATCGGCGCCACCGAACCGCCTCGTGCTCCAGGCCCGCACGCGCCCGCTGGGAACCGCGCGCGTGACGATGGAGCTCGTCCCGCTGAACGGCGGGACGCGGGTCACGATGATCGAGGACGCCGGCGACGCATACACGCGCCTTCTGTTCAACGTGGTGCTCGACCGCCTGCTCGCCAAGCGCAACGTCGAGTCGCTGCGGCGGCTTGTCTCCCTGGCCTCGGGCTCGCCCCCTGCGGAGGAGCCGGCGATCGAAAGCCCCAGCACCCCCGGGGGCTCGGCCGACTCGCCGGCGTAGCGGTCGGGGCCGGCAAGTCGTTCTGCGCGTTCCGCGCGGTGCTGCTGCGACGATAGGCGCGTGCGCCAGGCGCTGCGCTATCGCTTTCTCTTCGAGCAGATGGTCCGTCGCGAGCTGCGGCGCAAGTACCAGGGCTCCGCGCTGGGCGTGGCCTGGTACGTCGTCAACCCGCTGGTGCTGATGGGCGCCTACTACCTGATGTTCGGCGTCGTCTTCAAGGTCGCCCAGCACGAGGACTACCCGCTGTTCCTGATGGTCGGGCTCGTGGTGTGGATCTTCTTCTCGCAGGCGCTGATGAGCGCGGCACCGGCGCTGTTGGACCAGGGCTCGCTGATCCGCAAGGCGCGCTTCCCGCGCGAGACGATCCCGGCGGCCGTCGTGACCGTGCAGGCGGTGACGTTCCTGAGCGTGCTCGCGGTCGTCGCGGTCGTGACGATCGCGCTGCGCGGCGCCGGCGCGTCGCTCGTGCTGCTGCCCGTGCTGCTGGTGGCGCTGTTCGCCTTCGTGCTCGGGCTGTCGCTGCTCGTCAGCGTCACGCACGCCTACTTCCGCGACGTCGCGCCGATCCTCGGCGCCGTGCTGCTGCCGTGGTTCTTCCTGTCGCCGATCTTCTTCACGCCGGACGACATCACCCACCGCGAGGTGGCGCGCGCGGCGCTGGAGTGGGCCAACCCGGTGGCGCCGTTCATCACCGCGATCCGCGACGTGATCTGGGGCGGCGTGTGGCCATCGGCGGGCGTCGTGCTCTACGTCGCGGCGGCGGCGGCGCTGGCGCTGGCGGGCGGCGCCGCGCTGTTCCGGCGGATGCAGGCAGAGCTCGCGGTGGTCGTCTAGTGGTCCTTCCCGCAACGTTCAACCGGGAGCTCCGGGCGCCGATCTCCGCCATGCGGCGTCCTCGGTCGGGGCTGTGCCGCCGGCACAGCACCCTCCCTGCGTCCTTGCCTGGCGGCGCCGGCATCCCGGATCTCGCGGTCGAACGTCACGAGAAGGACCACTGATGCGGCCGGGGGAGATCGTGCTGGAGCGCGCGTCGCGGGCGTTCGACATCCGTGGCGACCGCGGGCGGACGCTCAAGGAGCTCGTCCTCCGCCGGGCCCACGCCGGCGGCCCGGCGCCGGTCAAGGCGCTGGACGAGGTGACGCTGCGCATCGAGCCGGGCGAGACCGTCGGGATCGTCGGGCGCAACGGGGCCGGCAAGTCCTCCACGTTGCGCGTGCTCGCCGGGATCGTCCCGCTGGACTCCGGGCGCGCCGAGTGCGGCGGGCGGATCGTGACGCTGCTGGAGCTGGGTGCCGGCTTCGGGCGCGACTTCGACGGCCGCGAGAACATCCTGCTCAACGGCGCGCTGCACGGGATGACGCGCGCGGAGATCGAGGCGCGGATGGACGCGATCGTCGCGTTCAGCGAGCTCGGGGAGTTCATCGACGTTCCGGTCAAGACCTACTCCAGCGGCATGTTCGTGCGGCTCGGGTTCGCCATCGCGGCGCACCTGGCGGCCGACGTGATGCTGATCGACGAGGTGCTCGCCGTCGGCGACGAGGCCTTCCAGCGCAAGTGCGAGACGCGGATCGCCGAGCGCGTCCAGGAGGGCGCGACGCTCGTGCTCGTCTCCCACGACGCGGCGCTGGTGGAGCGAACGTGCGAGCGCGTCGTGGTCCTCGATGCCGGCGCGGTGTCGTTCGACGGGCCGGCGGCCGACGGCATGGCCCACTACCACGAGATGATGGGGACGGTGACCGCATGAAGCCCGAGGAGGCGCTGGAGGAGGCGCGGCGGCGCGCGGCCGCCCAGGACGGCGCGCAGGACGTCGAAGGGCTCACGATCGAGCCGACCGAACGGGTCGCGCTCGAGCAGATGATCGAATGGGCCGTGGCCGAGCCCGACCGCGACAAGGTGCGCTCGACGCGCACGCTCGGTGCCCCGATCACGGCGCTCAAGCGGGGCGTGGTGCACCTGACGCGCCAGCAGACAGGCGACCTGCTCGCCCAGCAGGCGCGCTTCAATCTGCACCTGCTCACGCGCGTGGCGGAGCTGGAGGAGCGGCTGAAGCGGCTCGAGGACAAGTGACCTCGCGACCGCTGCGCGGTGCTGTGGGTCAGACCCCCCTGAACGTCTGGCAGGTCCTCTCCGGCGCGGGCCCAGTGGATGCGGTCTCGCGCCAGGCGCTCGCGTTCCGGGAGCGTTTCCGGGCGTGGGGCTGGGGCGGCGGCGACGTCGCGGCGTCGATCGACCCGCGCGCCAAGGGGTTCGAGCCGCTGCGGGCGATGACGGCCCACCCGCCCGCGCCGGACGACGTGCTGCTCATCCACTACTCGGCCTACGCGCCGCGGCTGCGCGACGTCCTGGACCTGCCCAACCGCAAGCTGCTGCTGTCGCACAACGTCACGCCGGCGCGCTGGCTGTGGGACCACGATGCGACGACCGCGCTGCACTGCGAGCTCGGCCGCCGCCAGCTGCCGGACTATGCCGCCCGCTGTGACCTGGCAGCGGGCGTGAGCTCCTACAACGCCGCCGAGCTGGGCTCCGACGTGGTGATCCCGCCGCTGCTCGATCTCGCGTGGCTGCGCGGATCTGCCCCGGCCAACCCGCCCGAGGTGCTGTTCGTCGGGCGCATGGCCCCGCACAAGCGCCAGGACGAGGCGATCCGCGCGTTCGCGCTGTACCGCCGCCGGCACGCCCCCGACGCGCGGCTGGTCCTCGTTGGGGAGCCGCTCAACGCCGGCTACCTAACGGCGCTGCGCGCCCTCGCCGACCGCGTCGGCGGCGTCGTCTTCGAGCACTCACTGAGCCCGGCGCAGCTCGCGCAGCGCTACGCCTCGGCCTCCGCGTTCCTCTGCCTCTCCGAGCACGAGGGCTTCTGCATCCCGCTGCTGGAGGCCTTCGCCGCGGGCGTTCCGGTGGTCGCGCGGCCGGCCGGCGGGCTGCCGGAGACCGCGGGCGACGCAGCGCTGCTCGTGCCCGACCGCGACCCCGCGGTCGTCGCCGAGCTGCTGGCGCTGGCGATCGCCGACGCCGGCCTGCGTGCCGAGCTCGTCAGCCGCGGTCGCGCCCGCGTCGAGCACTACGCGCCGGAGCGCGCGGCGGTGGCCCTACGCGACGCGCTCGAGGCGCTCTAGCCGGCCGACCGGATCCGCGAAGCGCTCCGGCACGGCGGCGATCGCGTAGGTCGCCTCGCCGCGATCGTCGTCGAGCAGCAGGCATTCGTCGAGGCGTTCCCTTTCGAGGTCGACGATCTGCAGCGACGCCGGGAGCTGCGTGCCGACGACCAGCCGGCCGTCGGCGAGGCGCACGAGTCCGCGGGGGAACCGGAACTCGCCCGGCAGCGCGACGGAGCGGGCGATCTGACCGGTGCGGCGGTCGACGCCAAGGACGCGCGAGCCGGGGCTGTCGTTGACTGCGACAAGGTCGCCGCACGGCACCGCGTTATGCGCTGGACGCGGGCCGCAGGGGTGGCGGGCCACGAGCGTGGCACGGGGTCTGCGTCCGTTCGGGCTGAGCTCCACGAGGGCCCAGGTCCAGCCCGCGGGGGCCCCACCCTCCGGCTCGAGCTCCAGCGTGGCCGGCCCGCTCGGACCGGGGCCCTGCCGGCGCCCGATGGCGGCGGCCGGCGATGCCCGCCAGCGGGCGACTGCCGCCTGCGCGGGGCGGCCGAGGCCGACCCGTGTGGCCGCGCGCAGGCCCCGCTCGCGGGCCAAGGGCCACCACAGCGATGCGGGCGTGCGCACCATTCCCAGCCCAACGAGCAGCCGGTCGCCGTCGATCGCGACGGCGTTGAGATGGCCGAAGTCGATCCGCAGCCCGCCGCCGAGCGGGTCGCGATGGTCGGTCCAGCGCTCGAACTTCGGCAGCCAGCCATGGCCCAGGCCGCGGCGCAGGCGCCGGTCGGTCCGCCAGTGCCAGTGGTCGCGCAGGCGGCCGTCCCAGTCCAGGCGCAGCAGGAGGTCGTTGTCGGCGCACGTGGCCCAGATGCCCGCTTCGTCCGCGGCCAGGTCGTGCAGTCCGCCCATCCAGCGGTGGCTGAGGACGGCACACAGCTGCCAGCCGCGATCGAGCACGAGGATCCGGTCGTTGACGGCGACCGCGAGCCGGTCCGCGGTGGCGGCGAGGCCGCGCCCGCCGCGCAAGCCGCCGCGGGGGTTGGTGTCACGAGCACGGTGGTGCGCGTCGGGCAGCGGAACGGGCGGGTGCTGGGCGCCGCTGTCGAGGTCGACGATGCGCAGGTAGCCGCTCGGCACGCCGAGCGGGGCGCCGCGGACGATCGTCGTGATCGCCAGTCGCGTGCTCACCGGGTCGGGCGCAGTTTCAGGGCTCCGTAGCTGGCCAGGAAGACGACCTGGTTTGCCGCGGCGCGCAACATCAGCGCGCTGCCGCGCCCGAGGCCCTGCGCCAGCGCGGCGCGCGCGAGGCGCTGATAGAAGCTGTGGCGCACCAGGTTCGCCCGCCGGCCGTGCTCCGCGCAAACGTTGCGGTAGGTCGCCTCGCCGCGCCCGTAGGCTGCGGCCTGCCGGTAGAAGCCGCGGGCGTCGAGGTCGTGGAAGTGGTCGACCGTTGCGTCGACGAGCACGAGCGGATGGCCGAGGGCGTGGCAGCGGTCGCAGAATTCGCGGTCCTCGGCGGCGGCGGCACGGAAGCGCTCGTCGAAGCCGCCCGTCGCCACGAAGACGTCGCGCCGCAGCGCCAGGTTGCTGGTCGGCGCGAACCCCGGCGCGTCCGCGCGGCCGTTGTACATGTCCACGACGACGTCGAGCACGAGCTGGCTCGTCACCGACCACGGGTTGTCCGGCAGGCCGTTGCGGACGGCTCCGCCGATCAGCGCCGCGGGCTCCGCTTCGACCGCCGCGAGCATCCGCGGCGCCCAAGAGGGCCGCGGCGCGCAGTCGTCGTCGGTGAAGGCGAGCACCGGCGCGCGGGCTGTCCGGGCGCCGAGGTTGCGGGCCGCGGCAGGCCCGCTGCGGGCCTGCCGGCGCCAGACGACGGGGATCGTGCCGGCGGCGCCCGGCGCAGGTGACTCGACGTCCTCGCCGTCGCCGATGACCACGATCTCGATGTCGTCGGGCGCGAGCGTCGTCCGTGCGAGTGCCGCGAGGCACGTTGCGAGGGCTTCGGGCCGGCCCCTTGTCGGCACGACAACCGAGATCCGCGGGGCAGGCACGGGCACCATCATCACGCAGGCCGGGTAACGTCGCGTCGATGCCATCCGAGGTCGCCGTCGTGGTCGAGAGCTTCAACGAGAGCGAGCATTCCACGCTCGACCGCCTCGCCGCCGCGCTGGCCGCCGCCCAGCGTGCCACCCGCGAGCACGGCGACGCCCGCGTGCTGCTCGCCGACGGCGGCGACAACCCCGGCGTTGCGGCGCTGCTCGCCGAGCGCTTCCCGGACGTCGAGCGGGCTCACGCCGGGGTGTGCGACTACGACGCGGCCAAGGGCGCCGCCGCGGAGATGGCCGATGCCCGCGTCGTCGCCTACCTCGACGGAGACTGCCTGCCCGCCGAGGGCTGGCTGCAGGCGCTCGTCGCGCCGATCCTGGCCGGCGAAGCCGTCGGCACCGCGGGCTTCACCGTGTACGAGGGCGGCTGGTTCTCGAAGGTCCTGAGCGTGATGGACTTCGGCTTCCTGCTGCCGCGGCGCGCGCACCCCGTGGGCTGCTATGCGTCCAACAACGCTGCCTTCGCCGCCGATGTGCTGGCCCGCGTGCCCGCTCCCGAGGGCGAGATGCGCTGCCGCTGCTTCGCCCACGCGCAGTTGCTCGAGCGTCAGGGGACCCCGATGCGCCTTGCGCCCGAGGCGCTGGTGCGCCACGAGGCCCTGCCGGTGGTGGCCGAGCGCCTGCGCCGCGGCTGGGATCTGGTCGCCGCGGCGCGCGTCGACTCCGAACTGCGCGAGGCGCGCTGGCTGCGCCGTGGCGTCCTGTCGGCCCCGCGCTTCTGGGCCGACGCCGTGCGCTGGGACCTGCGCCGCCTGATGCAGGCCGGCGGCGACGTCGGCCTCGGGCGGATCGGGCGCCTTGCCGCCGTCCCGGTGATGCTCGGCCTGCGCATGGTCGACCTCGTCGGCATCGTCGCGGCGCTACGCGGCCGCCCCGTGCCCGGCACCGAGCCTGCGCTCAGCTGACCGGAACGCTCGTCACCGTCTGCACCATCTGGCGCGAGCAGTTCTCCGGGCCGGGCACGGACGGCTTCTGGCGATAGAGCGTGAAGCCCTCCAGGCGGCGGACCGGCGGGAGCTCGGCGTCGGCCGGGGCGGGCATGTCGATACGGGTGACGATGTAGTCGGCCTTGCGGGAGATGCGCACGTGCGGGTAGCTCGTGCGCAGCAGCGGGTGCTGCGAGCAGAGCGGATGGCCGTGGAGCATGTAGGCGATCCAGTTCTGGTCCTGCGGGCGGATGTCGATCCGGATCGAATCGGCCGCAGGAAGCTGGGCGTTGATCTGCCGCAGCTGCAGCGTCGTCTTGGGCAGCTCGTCGAACGTGAGCGCCACCTCCGTCTCGGCCGCCGTGTTCGCTGCGGCGATCAGGAACGCGACGGCGATCCAGCCGCGCCGCACCCGCGACAGCCCCGCCGCCGCGACCACGATCAGCACCGGTGCGGTGAAGGCCAGCGTCTTGAAGTGGAAGTAGTAGCCATAGGGGCGCAGCCGGAACCAGATGGCGAAGACCGCCGCAAAGGCGAACAGCGCGGCGAGCGCCAGGCGCAGGCGCCGCGGCGCGGCGCGTAGCCCGAGGAAGGCACCCCAGGCCAGCAGCGGCACCGCGAGGATCAGGTCGCTGTAGTCGTGGACGCCGAGGAACTGCGGCTCGGGGAGGTAGTCGAGCAGGTCGCCGCCCCACGGCCGCAGCGTCCGCGTCGGGTCGAAGACGACGCTGACCGCGCTCAGCGCCTTCTCGACGACGCCGAGGATCGGGACGGCGAGCAGCACTCCGAGCGGGACGATCCACAGCAGCGAGCGGCGCCCGCGGTACAGGCGCCGGGGCGACAGCGAGCGCCGCTCGGGCCACAGCAGTACCGCGAGCACGAGCAGCGGCAGCGGGAGCGCGAGCGGATAGGCGAATCCGCAGATCGCGAGGAACAGCGCGAGCAGCGCCAGGCCGCCCCGCGTGCGGCGTCCCGCCACCGCGAGCGGGGCGAGCAGGATCGCGAACGGCATCGCGAAGAAGCCCCACGTCTGGTTGAAGTAGGGGTGCATCACGGTGTGCAGGACCATCGGGTTCGTCCCGACGAGCGCCATTCCCGACACGGCCGCCCACGGCGGCGCGCGCAACAGCTCGCGTGCGATCAGGAAGAAGCCCAGGCAGGCGAGCGCGAGCATCACGGCGGCGAGCGCGGAGATCG
>JAWVFZ010000454.1:0-4359 GCA_033855555.1 Solirubrobacteraceae bacterium | reverse complement strand
ACACCGTGGTCGTCCAGGGCACCAAGAGCAAGGACGGCTCCGTCAGCGCCACGCAGGTCAACGCGACGGCCAAGGGCGCAAGCGCCGGCGGCTTCGGCGGCTTCGGCGGCTTTGGCGGCGGCGGCGGTGGCGGTGGCGCCAGGCCGGGCGGAGCCACTCCGCCGGGCGGCTGATCGATAGCCCGCTACGCGGGCTGAGAGGAGATCTCCAGCAAATCGGGGCGCCCGGATTCGAACCGGGGACCTCCGCCACCCAAAGGCGGCGCGCTACCAGGCTGCGCCACGCCCCGTCGCTGCAAAGCCTACGGCCTGGGCGAAAGGGGCCGGGCCGTTCCCCAAGGGGCACGGCCCTCCCCCTTGGGCCCGATCACCGCGCCCGATCTGGCCGGTTCCGGGTCGGAACATCGAACGATGCTCCGATTCCGTACCGCCCTGGTCGCAGCCGGCGTCGCGACCGCCTCGGCCGTCGCGACCCCCGCCCATGCCGGTGGTTGTGCCGGCGCCGCCGTCATGCCCACGCGGACCAACGCGGCCCAGATGAATCAGGCGACGCTGTGTCTTCTCAATGGTCAGCGCAGGGCCCACGGCGTGCAACCGCTGAGCACCGAGCCGCGGCTGGACCGCGCCGCGACCGAATACGCACACGAGATGGCGAGCCGCAATTTCTTCTCGCACACGAGCCCGTCCGGGTCGACGCCGGAGTCGCGCATCAGGGCCACGAGCTACCTCAGGGGCGCGCGAAGCTGGCAGATCGGCGAGAACCTCGCCTGGGGAACCGGGCCACGCGCCACCCCGCGCCTCATCGTCAGCGCGTGGATGCACTCACCCGGACATCGCCGCAACATCCTCGACCCGCGGTTCCGCGACATCGGGATCGGCATCGCCCTCGGCGCCCCGGTCGACGCCGGCGCCTCCCTCCCCGGGGCCACCTACGCGACGGACTTCGGCGCGCGCTGACTCAGACATTGGTCGCATTGCCGGTGCGTGCGCACCGCGCGACCGGCAAGATGCGCCGAGGTGCCCGCCCTCGGTGACAAGCGCAGGCGACGCGTGATCCAGCCATCGTCGCCGCCGAGCAGCGCCTCGGCCGTCGGGCGGTTCATGCTCGGAAGCCTTGCGGCGATCGCCGTCGTGGTCGTGGGAGGGTTCTTCGCGTTGCGCTCCATCACCGTCGACGAGGCCCGTCGCGGGTCGCGTGAGCGCGTAGAGGCGGAAGGGCGCCTCGTGGAGGCCGCCGGTCTCAGCGATGGCGTCCTGCGAGGTGACCGCAGGGCGCTCGCGCGCGTGGACGACGTCGTTCTCGGCCAGGTGCTGGCCGGGTCGATCGTGCGCGTGAAGCTGTGGTCCACGAACGGGACGATCCTCTACTCCGACGAGCCCTCGTTGATCGGCCGGCGCTTCACGCTGGGGGCAGACGAGCGGCAATTGCTTCGCACCGGCGGGTCCGCAGCCGAGCTCAGCGACCTCACGAGACCCGAGAATCGCCTTGAACGCCCGGCGGGCAAGCTGCTGGAGGCCTACACCCCGATCCGCACGCCCAACGGCACGCCGGTCCTGTTCGAGATCTACCAGCGCTTCAGCTCGGTGAGCGCAAGCGGCGAGCGGCTGCTGCGGGCGCTCGCGCCGCCGCTCCTGGGCGGAGCGCTCGTCCTGCTGCTGTTCCAGGTGCCGCTCGCCTGGTCCATGGCCCGGCGGCTCCAGCGCGGTCACCGCGACCGCGAGGGCCTGCTCGAGAGCGCGGTCGAGGCCTCCGCGCGGGAACGCCGGCGGATCGCGGCGGACCTCCACGACGGCGTCGTCCAAGACCTCGCGGGCGTGGCGTTCGGGCTCGCCCCGCTCGCGGCCGATGCCGAGCGACGCGGACGTCACGAGGACGCAGACGTCGTGCGGGCAGCGATCGCGCGGTTGCGCCAGGGCGTCCGTGATCTCCGCACGCTGCTCGTCGAGATCCACCCGCCGAACCTCGCCTCAGCCGGTCTGGCGGTCGCGCTCAGCGATCTGCTCAGCCCGCTGGAGGCGACCGGCATCGCCACCGAGCTGCACGTCGCGCCCGCCGGGGCCAACGGCGGCGATGCCCGCGACGCGCTCGTCTACCGCGTGGCCCGCGAGGCGTTACGCAACGTCCAGGCGCATGCGCATGCCCAACGCGTGCGCATCGACGTGACGCGCGACGAAACGGGCGCCACGCGACTGGTGGTCGCCGACGACGGGCGCGGCTTTGACCCGTCTGGCCGCGAGCGCCGCGAGGCGGACGGCCACGTCGGCCTGACGCTGCTCAGCGGCCTGGTGGAGCGGTCCGATGGCCGGCTGGCCGTGCACTCGGAGCCCGGGCGCGGGACGACCGTCGAGCTGGAGGTGCCGGCCGGATGATCAAGGTGCTCATCGCCGACGACCATGGCGTCATCCGCGACGGCCTCGGCAGGCTGATCGAGGCGCTCGAAGACATGCAGCTCGTGGGCGTCGCGGCCGACGGAGCCCAGGCCGTCGAGCGCTCCGCCGCGACACATCCCGACGTCGTGCTGATGGACCTCGAGATGGCCGGCATGGACGGGATCGAGGCGACACGGCGCATTCTGATCGACCGCCCGGGAACCGCAGTGCTCGTGCTGACGTCGTTCTCGGACCGGCCTCGCATCCTCGGGGCCCTCGAGGCGGGAGCATG
This sequence comes from Solirubrobacteraceae bacterium, assembly GCA_033855555.1. Lineage (GTDB taxonomy): Bacteria > Actinomycetota > Thermoleophilia > Solirubrobacterales > Solirubrobacteraceae > AC-49. The sequence continues at coordinate 1,698 of JAWVFZ010000454.1, read as the reverse complement.
CGGCTACCTGCTGAAGGACGTCACCGCAGACCAGGTGGCGGAGGGCATCCGCGCGGCCGCCCGCGGCGAGTCGCCGCTCGACCCGCGGGCAGCCCGCACGGTCCTCGCGGCGCGCGCCGAGCCCGATCCCGCGGCGGGGCTGTCCCAGCGCGAGCGCGAAGTGCTCGGGCTCCTGGTGGAGGGTCTCCCGAACAAGCTCATCGCACGACGGCTCGAGATCAGCGAGAAGACGGTGAAGTCGCACCTGACCAACGTCTTCCGGGCGATCGACGTGACCGACCGCATGCAGGCAGCGCTGTGGGCCGAGCGCAACGGGTTCCGGCCCGGCGTGTGACTGCGACGAACGTCCCATTGCGCTCAGGACCCGGCGCGCCTCACGATTGCCCGTGCCCGTCCATGCCCCTCGTCCGCCTCTCCGTCATCCTCGTCGTCCTCGCGCTCGCTCTGACGGCCCCCTCCCCCGAGGCGAGCGCCCGCGGCGGAGGCGGAGGGGCCGGCGAGGTCCGCGTGGCGGGCACCTGCGGCAAGGGCGCGACGTCGAAGCTCAGGCTGCGCGCCAGGGACGGCGGCATCAGGGTGCAGTTCGAGGTCGACCACAGCCGCGCCGGCGGTGCCTGGCGCGTCGTGCTCGTCCAGGATCGCCGCGTCGTGTGGCGCGGACGCGCGCGCACCCGCGGTGTCGGCGACTCATTCGAGATCCAACGGCGCCTACGCGACCTCCCGGGCGCCGATCAGGTCACCGCCAGGGCCTCGGGCCCGGGTGGCTTGACCTGCGCCGCGTCGGCGACGCTGCCGGGTTAGCTCTCGGCATTTCCATCGGTCCTGACACTGATGGCCTGCGCGGGGCAAAACGCGGCGGCGCGGCGGACGTCGTCGTGCAGGGCGGCCGGCGGGCTGTCGTCCAGCAGGAACACGATGCCGTCCTCGTCGCGCTGGTCGAATACCGCTCCGGCCGCGAGCACGCACTGGCCCGAGGCCACGCATTTGGTCTGGTCGACGATCACTTTCATTGCGGTCTCCCTTCAGAAGGTGACGGGGAGCTCGTACACCCCGTAGACGATGGAGTCGTGCTTGAACGGGACCTGCTCGAGCGGCACCGCGAGGCGCAGGCTGGGGATGCGCCGGTAGAGCGTCCCGTAGACGACCTGGAGCTCCACGCGCGCGAGCGGCTGGCCGAGGCACGCGTGCACGCCGAAGCCGAAGGCGAGGTGCCCGCGCGCGTCGCGGTGAACGTCGAGCCGGTCGGCGTCAGAGAACGCGCCCTCGTCGCGGTTGGCCGCCTCGCCGGCGAGGACGATCCCCTCGCCGGCGCGAATTGTCTGGCCGTCGATCTCGATGTCCTGGAGGGCGACCCGGCGGCGTCCCGAGTGGACGATGGTCAGATAGCGCAGCAGTTCCTCGACGGCGCCGGCGATCAGCGCCGCGTCGTCGGTGTCGCGCAGGGCGACGAGCTGCTCGGGGTGCTCGAGCAGCGCAAGCGTGCCGAGCGCGATCATGTTGGCGGTCGTCTCATGGCCGGCGATCAGCAGCAGCACGGCCATCAGCGCAGCGTCGCGCCGCGAGAGCTCGCCGGTGGCGACGTGCTCGCCGGCCAGTTTGGACAGGAGGTCGTCGGCGGGCTCGGCGAGCTTTTCCGCGACGACCCCCTCGAGGTACTCGGTCAGCTCGTCCTGGGCCGCGATCGCCCGCTCGGCCGTC
>JAWVFZ010000453.1:0-8763 GCA_033855555.1 Solirubrobacteraceae bacterium | reverse complement strand
CCGACGGCGTCGATCTCGTCCATGAAGATGATGCAGGGCGAGTTCTGCTTGGCCTGCTCGAAGAGATCGCGCACGCGGCTGGCGCCAACGCCCACGAACATCTCGACGAAGTCGGAGCCGGAGATCGAGAAGAACGGCACGCCGGCCTCTCCGGCGACCGCCCGAGCGAGCAGGGTCTTGCCGGTGCCCGGGGGGCCGTAGAGCAGCACGCCCTTGGGGATGCGCGCCCCCAGCGCCTGGAACTTCTTGGGGTTCTCCAGGAACTCCTTGATCTCGTGGAGCTCCTCGACGGCCTCGTCGACCCCCGCGACGTCGCGGAACGTGATCTTGGGCGAGTCGACGCTCAGGCGCTTGGCGCGCGACTTGCCGAAGGACATGACCTTCGAGCCGCCACCTTGGACCTGGTTCATCAAGAAGATCCAGAACCCGATGAAGATCAGGAACGGTAAGACGTACGTGAGCAGGCTCAGCCACCCGTTCGAGTGGCGGCTCTCGACGTCGTAGTTGTCGATCTTGTGCTCGGCCTTGGCGACCTGGAGCTTGTTGGTGAGGACGTCGCCGTCGGCGTCGGTGAAGCCGGTGTCGTAGTGCCTGCCCGACTTGAGCGTGACCGCGATCGAGTTGTCCTTGTTCTTCAGCGTGACGTTCTTGACGTCGCCGTTGTTCAGCTGCGTGACGAAGTCGCCATACGTGTATTTCGTCCCGCTACTGCCTGGACTGATCAGCTTCTGCGCAAAGAAGGCCAACACCACCACGATCAGGATGGGGAAGGCGGCGCTCTTGAAGAACCGGCTCATGAGAAAGGTGCTGCCCGCACGGCGGGCAGGTCGATCAAGCGTAGCAGGGGAAAAACGAGCATCCGGAGGGGGGTTACGCCGCTTGCGCGGGTTCGGTCTACTGCTCCGCCAACGCGGCAACGTACGGCAGGTTGCGGTAGCGCTCCGCGTAATCCAGCCCGTAGCCGATGACGAACTTGTTGGCGATCTCGAAGCCGACGTACCTCGCGTCGAGCTCGACCTTGCGCCGCTCGGGCTTCGTCAGCAGGGCGCAGACCTCCAGCGAGGCCGGGCCGCGGGCCCCCAGATTGCGCAGCAGGTACTTCAGCGTGAGGCCGGAATCCACGATGTCCTCGACGATCAGCACGTCGCGTCCCTCGATCGCGGCGTCGAGGTCCTTGAGGATCCGCACGACGCCGCTCGAGTCGGTGGCGCTTCCGTAGGAGGCGACCGCCATGAAGTCCACCTCGCATGGGATCGAGATGTGGCGCATGAGGTCGCTGAGGAAGAAGACCGCGCCTTTGAGCACGCCGACCAGCAGCAGGTCCTTGTCGGCGTAGTCGCGCGAGATGGACTCGCCCAGCTCACGGATGCGGTGCTTGAGCTGATCTGCCTGGACGAGGATCTCGCCGATCTCGATATCGGGATCGGGCATGAGGTCGCGCAGGCTAGCGGGGGGTGTGCTCGAAGCGCAGGACGCCCTGCTCGACGACGGCGCGCGCGCCGTCGCCGACGTCCATGGCTCCGTCCAGCGCCAGCAGGTCCTCATAGCGTGCGACCGCACGGGGGACGGGAGTCCCGACGGTCTGCTCGGCGAGCCTGCGCACGACGAGCCGGCCGAGCGCCCGCGGCAGCTCGCGTAGGTGCTCGATCGCTATCCGGTCGCGCCCGGCCAGCGCAGTCGTGACCACGGCATCGAGGACCTCGGCCTCGTCGCGCAGCAGTGCTGCGGTACGCAGGATGTTCGCCTCGGCGCGCGCGTCGACCTCGCGCAGCGCGGGCACGAGGCCTCTTCGCACGCGCGCCCGCGCGAAGAGGGCGTCCTCGTTGGAGCCGTCGTCGACCCAGCTCAGCCCCCGCGCGCGACACCACGCGGCCGTGTCCTCGCGCGTGACTTCCAGCAGCGGGCGCACCAGCCGTCCCGACCGCGGCTCCATGCCGAGCAGCGCCCGGCGCCCCGGCGACGAGGCCAGCCGGTAGAGGATCGTCTCGACCTGGTCGGTCGCGGTGTGGCCGGCAGCGAGGTCGGCGTCAAGGGTGCCCGCCAGCCGCGCTCCGGCGGCATAGCGCACGTCGCGCGCCCATGCCTGCGTGTTGCCCTCCACGCGCCCCGGCCGCTCGACCTCCAGCTCCACCTCGAGCCGGCGGCATAGCGCGCGGCAGTGCTCCTCCTCGGCGGCGGCCTGCTCCCGCAGCCCGTAGTTGACGTGCAGCGCGCTGACCCGGGCGCCCAGCTGCACCGCGACGTCGAGCAGGCACGTCGAGTCGCGGCCGCCACTCAGGAGAACCACGACCGGCCGGTCCGCGACGAGCAGCCCGGTGGCCGCGACGTGCGCGAGCAGGTCCATCTCAGTCCCCCGCGGAGCGCGCGAGGAACAGCTCGGTGGGCTCGGAGAAGCCCTTCAGCCGCACCTCGCCGATGCGCTCGAACTCCAGGTGCGGCCCGCCCTGCTCGACGACCGGGCGCGTGCACACGACCTCGCCACCGGCGGCGCGCGCGGCCACGCGCGCCGCCTGGTTGACCTCGCGCCCGTAATAGTCGCCGTCGCGGTACAGGGTCTCGCCATAGTGCAGGCCGATGCGCGGGAGCGGGCGCTCGACATGCAGCGCCTGGAAGCCCACAGCCCAGTCGACCAGCGCGCTGGGATCGGAGCCGACGACCATCACCTCGTCGCCGATCGTCTTGATCACGCGCGCGTCGTCGGGAAGCGTGTGCTCGACGTCCTCGACGAAGCGCTCGACCGCGCTCACGGCCTCCTCCTCGCCGACCTCCTCGGTGAGCCGCGTGTAGCCCGCCAGGTCTGCGAATGCGATCGCGACGCGCAGGCGCCCGAGGTCCAGCTGCTCGCCGTCGAGGTCGGCCTCCATGTGCCCGATCACGTCCTGTTCGACGAAGTGCTGCAGGAAGCGCTGGTGGACGTGATCCATGATCGGCGACGCGAGCGGCAGCAGCTCGCCGGCCAGGCCCCACATCTCCTCGGCCATCTCGAGCCCCGGCACGCCGTCGCGCATCAGCGGCTCGTGGACATAGAGGTGGAAGAGCCGGACCTCGGCGTCGGCCATCTGCGCGATCGCCTGGCCGTAGACCCGGATCAGCTGCAGGAACGCGACGAGCGGGAAGCCTGCCGCGAGCACCGCCGCGACGTAGCGCAGCAACTGCAGGTCGTCCTCGGTGATCCGCTGCGTCGCGGCCTGGTTGAGCCCCATCGTCGAGAAGATCCGCTCGATCAGCGCCGGCTCCAAGCCGGTCTCGCGAGAGGCATCGTCGACGCTGTAGTCGCCCTCCTCGGCCGGCAGCAAATCCTCGATGTAGGCAAAGCTCAACCGGCCGGCCTTGATGGCGGCGGCAAGCTGGCGCAGCGTGTGGCCGCGCTCGCGCAGGCGGGCGACCATGCGCGCGTGGGCGACGGCTGCGGGACTCCAGCCGTCGTGGTCGCGGGGCACGACCCCGTTATCGACCCAGCGCTTCAGCGTCTTGGTCGTGACGCCGACCTCGCGGGCGACCTGCGCGTCGGTGCGGTCGTTCATAGAAGCGGCGGGCCCCCTATGGAGAGGATCCCGCCGCCTGCGGGCGAAACGGCCCGCTGCGTCGGCCGGCGGCGCTCGTCTTGCGACCGGCGGCGCCTCGCGAGTGGCGAACCACTCACTTTTCGGCCTGGTGCCTGATTTGTGGCCATAGGACTACGCCGCACCGCAAACCTTGTCAACGTCAAGCTTCGAGGTGCGGGTATTCCGCCTGCACCATGGCCAGGTAGTGCTCGAACACCGGCTTCGTGATGGGCAGGATCTCAAGCGCGGCGCGCACGTCGCCGCCCGTCTTGATGCGCCGCCGCGCGATCGCCATCGCGACGTTCTCCTTGCCCTGGAAGTACTTGTTCGCCGTCTCCGTCGTCATCGTCATCCGCACGCGCGGCTCCCAGTCGACCTCGTCGCTCCACTCCCAGTAGAGGTTGCCGTTCTCGCCGTCGCGCGCCGAGCGGATGTTCACGACGAGGTCGGCATCGGGGAACTCGAACCGCTGCGGCACATCGGCCTCCCGCAGGCGCGGGCCCATCGCCGGGTCCTCGCTCATCATCGCGAAGGCCCGGTCCATCACCTCGCGGAACTCGCTGTCGCTTTCGAACATCAGAGAAACGCCCCTTCGCGCTTGATGAGGTTCTCGAAGACCTTGGCTTGGATCTGCTCGCGGATCGCGTCGCTCAGCTCGAGGACGAGCCGTCGGTCGGCGGCAGCATCAGGACCGTACGCGCTGAGGTCTACCGGTGCGCAGAACTCGATGCGCCAGCGCGACGGCAGCGGCACGGCGCCGAGCGGCCCGAGCAGCGGGAACGTCGGCGTGATCGGCAGGTAGGGCGCGCGGAGCAGCTTCGCCAAGCCGGGCGCCTCGGCGATCTTGGGGTGGATCTCCTCGCTTCCGACGACGGCGCACGGGATGATCGGGGCCTGCGCGCGTAGCGCTGTCTCGACGAAGCCGCCGCGGCCGAAGCGCTGCAGGCGGTAGCGCTCGGAGTAGGGCTTGCTGATCCCCTTGGCGCCCTCTGGGAAGACGAGCACGAGGTGGTCCTCCTCGAGCAGGCGAAGCGCATTGTGGGGACTCGCGGGCACGCCGCCCGAGCGCCGGATCGCGGTGCTCGCCCATGGCAGCTCGAAGGCCCAGTCGAGCACGAGCGAGCGCACGTCGCGTCCGACGTTGCGACGGATGGCGGTCGCGATCATCGCGCCGTCCCAGGGCACGACCCCTGCATGGTTGGCGGCGATCAGGGCCCGGGTGGGCGGGTTCGAGTCCGGGAGGTGCTCGGCGCCGGTGGCGGTGATGCGCCACCAGCGGTCGTAGAGGACGTCCAGCGCCGGCTGGACCGCGCGGACGAACGCGGGGTCGTGGCCCCAGGCGTCCTCGCCGGCGGGCGCCGAGAGCAGCGTGCGGAGCCGGCCGAGGGTCTGCCCCAAGGTCATCGGGCCGCCCGCAGCTCGTCGGCAACGGCGCCGATCGCCGCACGCGTGTCGTAGCGCGGCGTGAACCCGAGCTCGCCGGTCATCCGCTCGGTGGCGACGCCGCGACCGAAGCGCAGATAGCGGACCGTGTCCTCGCTCATCGGCGGCAGCCCGAGGCGGCTCCCCGCGCCGGCCACGGCGCCGAACAGCGGATGCGGGATCGGGAGCGCGCGCCGGCCCATGCGCCGGATGGCCGCGCTGAGCGAGATCGCGCCGGGCCCCGCGACGTTCACGGCGCCGGCGAGCGGGTGGTGGACGGCGTGCTGCAACACGTCGATGGAGTCTGTCTCGTGCAGCACCTGCACGCGCGGGTCGAACCCGAGCGTCACGGGAACCACGGGCGAGCGGAGTAGCTGGGTGATCGGCGTCTGCAGCGTGCTGCCGATCACCGGCTGACAGCGCAGCACGGTGCACGTGACGTCCGGGCGCCTGCGCGCGAAGCCCTCGACGAGCTTCTCCAGCTCCCCCATGTCGCGCTGAAAGCGCGTTGCCCGCCCGTCGAACCCGCGCGCCGCCATGTCCTCGGTGAAGAAGGCCGGCGCCCCCGGCTCGCTGCCGTAGATCGCCGCCGACCCGCGCACCACGAGCGTGCGCAGCGTCGGCAGGTCGGCGGAGGCGGCGAGCAGTTGCAGCGTTCCCATCACCGTGACCTCGTGGAGCTGGCGCACGGCGCGGCCGGGCTCGGGGAACTGCGGGACGTCGGCGTGCACGACAGTGTCGACGGCGGAGGCGCGGATCAGCGTGCGCAGCTCCGGCGTGCGCAGGTCGGCGTCCACGAGCGTCACCGCCGCGGCGACGTCGGCCGGCGGCGTGCGCGTGTCGATCCCGACGACCTGCTCGACGTCCGCGTCCGCGAGCAGGGCCCGCGCGAGGTTCGCGCCCCAGAAGTTGGCGACGCCCGTGATGAGGATCCGGCGCGCGGGCACGTGGGCGCCGGAGTCTATCCTCGCCCGCCCGTGACGATCCACGTCCACCCCACCGCCGATCTCGCCCCGCGCGCGCTGCTTCCCGGCGACCCCGGGCGTGCCCTCGCGATGGCCCAGACGCTCCTCGACGAGCCACGGATGTTCAACCACAACCGCGGCCTCTGGGGCTACACCGGCCCGGCCAAGGCCGACGGCGCGCCGCTGACGATCCAGTCGACCGGCATGGGCGGCCCGAGCGCCGCGATCGTCGTCCACGAGCTGATCGAGCTCGGCCTCGAGGTCGCGCTGCGAGTCGGCACCTGCGGCGCGCTCGCCGATGGCCTCGCGCTCGGCGATCTTGTCGTCGCCAGCGCCGCGCTGGCCCGCGACGGGACAAGCCGCGCGCTGGGCGCCGGTGATCGCGCGACCGCCGATCCGCAGCTCGTGGCCGCACTCGCCGCCGCGGCGGGCGCCGCGCCGGCGACGATCGTCACGACCGACCTCTTCTACGACCCCGCCGATCACCACGCTGAGTGGCTGGCGGCCGGGGCAGTCGCCGTGGAGATGGAGGCGGCGACGCTCTTCGCGGTCTGCGCCGCGCAGGGGGTCCGCGCCGGCTGCCTGCTCGCCGTCAGCGACATCCTGACGACAGGACGCGAGCGGATCGACCATGAAGGGCTCGTGGCCGCGGGCGAGCGGCTCGGTCAGGTCGCGGTGGAAGCGCTCGCCCTATGAGCGCCTCAGTCCAGCTCGGGCTGCTGCTGGCGCTCGCCACGGCGTTCGTCTCGATCCTCGGCTTCCTCTACAAGCAGCGCGGCGCCGCCTCGATCCCGCCGATCCAATGGCGGCGGCCGCTGGCGGCGACGAAGGCGCTGTTCTCCAACCGCTGGTTCGTCCTGGGCATCGTCGTGGCGATGGGCTCGTGGGGTTTCCACGTCGCCGCGCTCGCGCTGGCGCCGATCTCGCTGGTGCAGTCCGTGATCGCCGGCGGTCTTGTGCTGCTGACCGTGATGGCCGAGCGGCTGTTCGGGCTCGAGGTCACCCGCCGCGAGTGGATCGGAGTCGGCCTGTGCGCCGCGGGGCTGGCGTTCCTGGCGGCCACCGTCGGTGACGCAGCCCATGACAAGCACTCCGACTACACGGGCTCGACGCTCGCGTCCTACGACGCTGTCCTGGTGGGCGCGTCGCTGCTGGTGATGCTGCTGGCGCACCGCCGCGGCGACGCGACCGGGCTGGCTCTCGCCGTGGCCGCCGGGCTGCAATGGGGCGCCTCGGACGTGACGATCAAGGCATTGTCGGGCCACCTCGGCGCTGATGGGATCGGCGTGCTCGTCAATCCGCTGGCCGCGGTGATCCTCGTCCTGTCGCTGGTCGGGATGGTCGTCTCCGCCCGCTCGCTGCAGATCGGCGACGCCGTGCCGGTGATCGCGACCACCTCGGCCGCGGCGAACCTGACGACGATCGCGTCGGGGCTGGTCGTGTTCGGCGAGCCGCTTCCCCCGGACGCCCTCGGCGTCACCGCGCGACTGGCGGCGTTCGCGCTCGTGGTGGTTGCCGCCTTCCTGACGCCCGCGCCCGGGGGCACGCAGGCGGCTACTCCTGGGGAACCTTGAGCCGCTCCTGATTGCGGGAGACCGGGGACTTCTTCGCGGGCATCGCCTTGTTCAGCGCGGCGAGCTCCTTGACGATCTCGTCGAGACGGGCCTGGATGCGGTCGAGGCGACCGTCGAACGCGGTGCTCGAGCCGATGTCGGCCAGGCGCTCGTCGAGGCGGTCGACGCCATCCTCGATGCCTTCCAGGCGCTGGGAGAGCGACCGCACGCGGCGGGTGAGGCGCTCGACGTCGGCTGCCGACGGGAGGTTGAGGGCACCCATCGCCACCTCCTGGGCCTGCGAGGCCTTCTCCCGGGCCTCGAAGGCGCGCGCGATGGCGCCGTGGACGAGCGGATTCTCGAGCACATCCTGAGCGAGCTTGCCGAGGGCGTCCTCGCCCTGGCGGGCGAGGCGCTCGCGGAGCCCTTCGTTCTCGGCGGTTTCGGACATGGCTCCAAGGCTACCCCGAAGCCGCATTCCGATCCGTGCCTAACGTTCGAGTAGAGGGTTAGAAGGCGCCGGAATGGGTATCCCGAACGTCCCCAGGGGTCAAGCACGCGCCCGTTCAGGCCGATGCATGGGGCAAGTTTCGTCCTCCGCGCGCGTTAATAGACGTGGCAGGGCCCACGCCGGTTCCCTTTTGCATTCGTCAGATCAACCACGTAGTTTCCGGCGCCCCGGCCGCAATGCCATGGTAGGGTCGGCCCCGATTTCCCCGGGGCAGTCGGCGGGTCGGGTCCGCGGGAGGAGAAGCCGCACTTTCATGAACACGCGCAAGCTGCTCATCGGGTTGATCGTTGCCGGGCTGTTCGCAGCCGGGTTTGGTAGCACGATCCTTCCCGCAGGCGCGCAGCAGCGCACGGTGTATGTGACCCTGGCGACCGGCGAGACGGTCCCGGTCACGGTCGACGTCCCGCCGGGCACGCCGGCCGACCAGGTCCAGGTGCCGAACGTGACCACGCCGGTGGTCTCGGTCTCCGACTCGCCTCCGCCCGCCTCGACCGACACACAGGCGACGACCCCGCCAACGCCCGACCCGACGACGCAGCAGGCGGCGCCGACCGCCCAGCCGCAGCCGAGCCAGCAGGAGCAACAGCAGACGACGCAGACGCCCAAGCCTCAAGGTCAGGGTAAGACCAAGACGCTGGAGGAGGTCGTCAAGAAGGCCACGGACAAGGCGAACAAGGACTTCACCGCCCAGGGCGTCCCGACGACGACCAACCCGACGGTCTCACTCGCCCTCCCCGGCCCGGCTCCGATCGGCGTGCCGAACTTCT
>JAWVFZ010000452.1:0-8471 GCA_033855555.1 Solirubrobacteraceae bacterium | reverse complement strand
GAGTCGCCGGCTACCTGCTGGGCGCCGCGGGCCTGACGGTCAAGACGCCCGCCGGCTTTGCGAGCGCGATCGAAGCCGGCAACGAGCCGAGCCCGCGCGACAGCCAAGCCCTCGACGACCTCGTGAGCCATCGCAAGATCAAGGCGCTGCTCTACAACTCCCAGGCGGTGACCGCCGTTACCAAGCGCGTCCTCGCATCCGCCCATCGCGCCGGGGTGCCGGTCGTGCCGGTCACCGAGACGCTGCCGGGCTCGCAGCAGAGCTACCAGACGTGGCAGCTCGGCCAGGCGCGCGCGCTCCTGGCCGCGCTGCGGTCGGCGCCGTGACGCCGCAGCGCCCGATCGCGGTCGAGCTGGAGGGCGCGACGCTGCAGCTCGGCGGGCGCCTGCTCTGGCAGGACCTGGACCTGACGATCGAACCGGGCTCGTTCGTGGCGGTCCTCGGGCCCAACGGCGCGGGCAAGACGACGATGCTCGAGGTGCTCCTCGGACTCAAGGGGCTGACTGCGGGCCGCGTGACGGTTGGCGGTGAGGCGCCCCGGCGCGGCGATCGCCGCATCGGATACGTGCCCCAGCAGCGCGCCTTCGAGCGCGGCCTGCCGATCCGCGGGCGCGACCTCGTGCGGCTCGGGCTCGACGGTCCCCGGTTCGGCTTCTCGCGCCTGCAGAACCACGATCGCGCGGAGATCGACGAGGCACTGGCGACGGTCGGCGCGCTGGGCTACGCGGACGCCCCGATCGGTCTGCTCTCGGGCGGCGAGCAGCAGCGGCTGCGGATCGCCCAGGCGCTGCTCGGTGACAGGTCGCTGCTGCTGTGCGACGAGCCCCTGCTGTCGCTCGACCCGTCCCACCAGCACGAGGTGACCGCGCTGCTCGACCGCCGCCGCCGGGAGCTGGGCATCTCGGTCGTGTTCGTCACGCACGAGATCAACCCGGTGCTGCCCTACGTGGACACGGTCCTCTATCTCACGAACGGACGCTGGGCCGCGGGCCCGCCGAACGACATCTTCACGAGCGAACGGCTGAGCGCCCTGTACGGAACGTCGATCGACGTGCTTCGCATCCGCGATCGGATCGTCGTCGTCGGGGCCGACGAGGAGGACCACGCGTGCCATCCGATGCACGCAGCGGTTGACGGCTGATGGACCTCTGGTTCTACCTGCAGCAGCCCTTCGCCCAGCACGCGCTGGTCGCGGGGGCGCTCGTCGCGTTCGCGTGCGGGCTCATCGGACCGTTCGTCGTGATGCGGGGCATGGCGTTTGCCGTGCACGGCACGAGCGAGCTGGCATTCACCGGTGCGGCCGCGGGCCTGGTCATCGCCGGCGACCCCGTCGCGGGAGCGCTCGTCGGCGCAGTCGTCGTCGCGCTCCTGATCGCGACGCTGGGCGGCGAGGGCCACGAGCGCGACTCGACGATCGGCGTCGTCCTGGCCTTCGGCCTCGGCGCCGGCGTCCTGCTGCTGAGCCAGTACCACGGGTTCGCCACGGCGGCGACGAACATCCTGTTCGGCGACATCTTCGGGGTCAGCACCGGCCAGCTCACACTGCTGCTGATCCTCGGCGGCGCCATCGCAGTGGTGATGCTGTTCATCCGCCGGCCGCTGCTGTTCGCCTCGATCGATCCGCACGTCGCGCGCGCGCGCGGCGTGCGCGTCGAGCTCCTGGGCGCGGTGTTCCTGCTGGTGCTCGCCTTGACCGTCACGGAGGCAGCGCAGATCGTCGGGACGCTGCTCGTGCTGAGCCTCGCGGTCACGCCCGCGGCCGCGGCGACGCGCATCTCGGCCAACCCGCTCGCGGTCACGGCGCTGTCGGTCCTGTTCGCGCTGGTGGCCGCTGAGGGCGGGCTCGTCGCGAGCCTGGCCAGTAGTAGCGTCAAGCCGAGCGTGTTCATCACGGGCATCAGCTTCGCCATCTACGTTGCCTGCCGGCTGCTCGGCACCGCACGGCGCTCGGCCGCCGGACGGGCGGCGGTGGTGCCGGCATGACGCAGGTGCGCAAGACGACCCGTCAGGGCACGGCGGTCTTGAAGGCGCTCGACGACAGCGACGGATTCCGTACCGCCCAGGAGATCCACGCCCACCTGCGCGCGGGCGGCGCGGGCATCGGGCTGACGACCGTCTACCGCCACCTCCAGCAGCTCACCGACGACGGCTCGGTCGATGCGCTCGCCCTCGACGGCGGCGAGGTCGCCTACCGACGCTGCGCCAGCGACCGCCACCACCATCACCTCGTGTGCCGGCGCTGCGGGCAGACGGTCGAGGTCGCCTGTCCCGACATCGACGCGTGGGCGCAGGACGTCGCCGAGCAGGCCGACTTCTCAGAGCTCACGCACCGCGTCGAGGTCTTCGGCGTCTGCGCCAGCTGCGCGCATTCCGGCTGACGCACGGTCCCGATTCCCTCGGTGGCGTGGACTACAGTCGCCCGGTGTCGCCGCCCGCCAACGCCGATCTCGTACGCCGCCACTGGGAGGCGTGGGAGGCGGGAGACAGGGACGCGGTCGCTGCCCTGTGGCATCCGGAGCTCGTCTGGGACGTCGCGGCGCTCGAAGGCTGGGACGGAGCTTCCGTGTTTCACGGCCGCGACGAGGCGCTGCGCTTCCTCGGCGCGTGGGGCGAGCGCGCGGCCCCGGCCCAGACGGTCGTGGGCCACGACGACCGCGTGCTCGCTTCGGTCTTCCGCGACGGCACGCGGAGCGAGGACGAGTCCGCGGTCGTCCACACGCTGCGCGACGGGCTGTTCGTGCGAATGGAGTCGATCACCGACCGCTGCGCGGCGCAGCGCGCGCTGGCGGGCACCGATCCGCTCGCCGTCGTGCAGACCACCTGGGCGACCTGGGAGGCGCTGGACGTGGATCGCGTGGTCGCGTGCTTCAGCGACGACGTCGTCTATGACCTGAGCCACTACCCGGCGTGGCCGGGCCAGGCCCGGTACGTCGGTCCGACCTCGATGACCCAGTTCCTCGCCGAGTGGATGTCCTGGTGGCAGGGCTACCGCCAGGAGCCGATTGGCTGGGAGGTCGACGGTGGCCAGGTGCTCGTCGTCCTGCGCCACTACGGGATCCGCGAGGGCAAGCACCACGAGGAGGTCGGCGCGCTCGTGTACGCCGTCCGCCCCGACGGCGAGATCTCCGGCTGGACGGGGTTCGCGAGCGCCGACGAGGCGCGTGCGTGGATGAGGCGCAGCGGCTGACTGCCTACGAGCGGGCTGGTGACTTGCGGGCTGCGAGCGCTAGGGCAAACGCCCGGCGAACCGCAGCGACGTGCCCGCCGCGCCGAGCAGCAGCAGCATCCCCGCGATGGTGAAGCCCACGGTCAGCTCGCGCTTCTGGGGCTTGCTGCCGAGCTGCGTGCCGAGGGCCTTGTAGATCGACCGCAGGCGGCTCGAGTCGGCGGCGGTGAAGGACTGCGCGTGTGTGATCCGCGAGATCTGTCGCAGCGTCGCCGGGTCCGGGGGCGCCGGCAGCGGCGCGCCGAAGGGGTCGGGGTTCGGGACCAGTGCGTCCTGGGTACCCAGCGCGACGGTGTAGATCGGCACCTTCAACTTTGCTGACTGCTCGGCGACAGGGATCGGGTCGCGTCCCATCGTCCGCGCCCCGTCGGAGAGCAGGATGATCGCCGAGGCCTTCGGCGTGTTGTTGCCCTGGTGCAAGAGGCTGAGCGCCGTGGCGAGTGCGTCGCCGGTGGCGGTCGCGCCGTTGGCGACCTGGCCGTCGATGACCCGCCGGGTGACGTCGTGATCGGTCGTCGGCGGCTGGGCGGCGTCGGCAGAGGCGGAGAACGCCACCACCCCGAGGCGCACGCCGTTTGGCAGCGCGTCGATGAAGCTGTTCGCGGCCTGCTGCGCCGCGCGCAGCCTCGTCGGCGAGACGTCGTGTGCCTGCATCGAGCCCGAGTGGTCGGTCACGAGCATGATCGAGGCCGCCTGGATCGCCACGCGGACGGTGTGCGTCGGCCGGGCCGCCGCGATCGCCAGCGCGGCAATCGCCGCGAGCACGAGCCCCGTCGGCAGGTGCCGGCGCCAGGCGGGGACGGTTCCGGCGGCTGCGAGCAGCGAAGGCACCGCCGTGAAGCGAACGGCGTAGCGGCGCGCGCGGCGGCGGCTCGCGGCCACGGCGGCGAGTGCGGCCGGAACTGCCAGCAGGGCGAGCAGCCACGAGGGGGACGCGAACGTCAACGCAGCTTCCTCCCGAGCGTGACCAGCCAGTCCTCGTCGGTGCTGAGCGCCACGTGGTCGATTCGCAGCCGGCGCAACTCGCTCGCGACGTTGTCGCGGCGCGCGCGCTCGATCGCGGCGAAGCGCTGGCGGACCTGCGGGCGCGACGTGTCGATCTCGACGCGTCTGCCGGTCTCGGGATCGACGAGCGCGAGCCGGCCGACGGCGGGCACCTCGGCCTCGCGCGGATCGCTGATCTCGATGGCGAGCACGGAATGGCGCATGCGCAGCGCGCCCAGCGGGCGCTCCCAATCCGCCTGCTCGCGGAAGTCGCTGACGATCGCGACGACGCCCGGGCCGCCCGCCACCCGGCCCACGCGCGCGAGTGCGTCGGCCAGTGCGCCGGGGTTTCCGGAGCCGTCCGGCCCGACGCCTTCGGCCAGCGCGCGGCGCAGCGCCACGATCCCGGGCTTGGCGCCGCGCGGCGCCAGCACGTGCGCAGCGTCGCCGGCGCCGAAGCGCACGAGGCCGACCGCGCCGGCGCGGCGCACTGCGAGGCGACCGAGCACCAGCGCGACGCCCTCGGCGACGTCGGCCTTCAGCCGCTCGCTTGTCCCGAAGGCCATCGACGGCGAGACGTCGAGCACGATCCAGGTGGTGAGCGTGCGCTCGGGCACGTGCAGGCGCACGTGCGGCTCGCCGGTGCGCGCCGTCGCCGCGGCGTCGATGTGGCGCACGTCGTCGCCCACCTGGTACGGGCGCAACTGCGCCAGCTCGGTCCCCACGCCGACGCCGGGCGCGCGCCGGTCGCCCGGCAGCCCGCGAGCGACCCGGCGCGCGACCACGAGGTCGAGCGCCTCGACGAGCGCCTGGGGCATCGGCCCCGGGCCCTGTCGCGCGGCCGGCGGCATGAGGACCTGCGGTGTCACGCCACCCGCCGGATGTGGTCGTCCTGCGGCGCGGCGACGGCGGCAAGCACGCGCTCGAGCACGTCGTCGGCGGTCACGCCCTCGCTCAGGGCGTCATAGGACAGGACGATGCGGTGGCGCAGCACGTCGCCCGCGAGGTCGCGGATGTCCGAGGCGATCACGTGGCCGCGGCCACGCAGCAACGCGAGCACGCGAGCGGCCTGGATGAGGCCGATCGGCCCGCGCGGGCTGGCGCCGAAGTCCACCAGGCGCGCGACGTCGGGGATCCCGTGCTCGGCGGGCCGGCGCGTCGCGTCGGCGAGCGACACGGCGTAGCCGATCAGCTCGCGGTCGACGTTGATCTCGCGCGCGTCGATCGCGAAGCGCGCGAGGTCGGCCAGGCCCAGCAGCTCGCGCACCTCGGCGGGCTCGGTGAGCGAGCGCCCGACGACCGCGGCCTCCTCGCCGGTCGACGGGTAGTCGACGACGATCTTCATGAGGAAGCGGTCGACCTGCGCTTCGGGCAGCGGGTAGGTGCCCTCGGACTCGATCGGGTTCTGGGTCGCCATCACGATGAACGGCAGCGGCACCGCATGGGTCTCGCCGGCGATCGTCACCTGGCGCTCCTGCATGACCTCCAGCAGCGCCGACTGCACCTTGGCGGGCGCGCGGTTGATCTCGTCGGCGAGCAGGAAGTTGGCGAACACCGGTCCCAGCGAGGTCTCGAACGTACCCGTGTCGGGGCGGTAGATCCGCGTTCCGACGAGGTCGGCCGGAACGAGATCGGGCGTGAACTGCACGCGGCCGAACGAGCCGCCGAGCACGCGCGCCAGCGTCTTGACCGTCAGCGTCTTGGCGAGGCCCGGCACGCCCTCGATCAGCACGTGCCCGCCGGCGAGCAGCGAGACGAGCAGGCGCTCGAGCATCGCGTCCTGGCCGACGATCACGCGCTTGATCTCGTACAGGGCGTCCTGAAGCGCCTTGCGGGGCGCGTCGCGGTCGGGGATGTGCAGGTCGTCGTCCATAAACGGTGCTCCTTGGTTTCCTGGGTTAGATGAGGCGCCCGAACCAGCGCAGTGAAAGGACGGCGCCGGCGAGCAGCAGCGTGAGCGCGGCCACGGCGAACAGCGAGCTGATCTGACGCTGCTCGTTGCGGCGCCCGAGCTGGGAGCCCAGATGCTGGTAGACCTGGGACAGGCGGTCGGCGCCGGCCGCCTCGAAGAACTGGCCACCGGACGCAGCGGACACCTGGCGCAGCGTCGTCGGATCCGGCGGGACGGGGCGCGTCTCGGTGCCGGTGCCGCCGGGCCGGGGAACGGTGATCGTCCCGCTCGCGGTGCCGAGCGCGACCGAGTAGATGGGGATGTGCGCCTTGCCGGCCTCCTGGGCGGCCGTGAGCGGCGCGACGCCGTGCGTGGACTTGCCGTCGGAGAGCAGGACGATCGCCCCGGGCGCATGCTTGCCACCTGCGCCGGTGGGGGTCGACAGGAGCCGCACCGCCGCGCGCAGGGCATCGCCCGTCGCCGTGCCGCCGCTGGAGCTCAGGCGCTGCAGCGCGGTCTTCACGTCGATCCGGTTGCTGGTCGGCGACTGCAGGATGGTCGGCACGGTGTTGAAGGCCATCACGCCGATGTTCACCCGCTTGGGGACGCCCTCGACGAAGCGCAGGGCGGCGCGGCGCGCGGCCACGAGCCGGTTGGGGGCGACGTCCTGGGCTTCCATCGAGCCGCTGACGTCGGTCACGAGCATGATCGACGCGTGCTCGACGGGCACGGCCACCGTCTTCTGGGGCCGGGCCGCGGCGACGAGCAGCGCGGCGAGTGCGAACCCGAACACGAGCATCGGCGCGTGCCGCCGCCACCCCGGACGCCACGGCGTCACCGAGGCCGCGAGATGCGGAGCGGCGAAGGCCGACGCAGCGCGCTCGCGCGCGCGGCCGTGCCGCGCATAGGCGAGCGCCAGCACCGGCAGCGCGACGAGGCCGAGCAGGACGAGCGGCGCTGCGAAGCTCACGGCGCGGTCTGGGGCCTCTTGCCGAGCTTGACGTGGAAGGACTGCTCGCCGCCGCCGCGCTGCACGCGGATGTCGATCTGGTCGCCGACCTTGTGCTGGTTGACGATGGCCGAGACCTGCCCGAACTCGTCGACCTTCTTGCCGTCGATCGCGACGATGATGTCGCCGGGCTGCAGGCCCGCCGCCTCGGCCGGGCCGCCCGCGGTCACAGCCGCGATCTCGGCGCCCGCCGGCGCGATTCCGCCCGTGGCGTCGCCCGCGGCCTGGACGCCGAGGAAGGCGTGGTCGACGTTCTTGCCCTGCTCGAGGATCGGCACGACCTGGCGCAGCGTGTTCGACGGGACCGCGAACCCGATGCCGACGTTGCCGTTGCTCGCGCCGCCGGTCTCGATCTGCGAGTTGACGCCGATCACGCGGCCGGAGTCGTCGAGCAGCGGGCCGCCCGAGTTGCCCGGGTTGATCGGCGCGTCGGTCTGGATGGCCTGGTCGATCTCGAACCCATTGGGCGCCTGGATACGCCGCCCGAGGCCGGAGACGATGCCCTCGGTTGCGGTGCGATCGAGGCCGAACGGGTTTCCGATCGCAATCGCCGTGTCGCCGACCTGCACGGCGCGCGAGTCGGCCAGCGGCAGTGGCTTGGCCGACGCCGGCGCGCTGCCGGGCTGCAGGTGCAGCACGGCGAGGTCGCTCGAGGCGTCGACGCCGAGCACCGTCCCGTCGAGGTCGGTCCCGTTGGGGCCGAAGCGCACGGTCACATGCTTGGCGTTGTCGACGACATGCGCGTTGGTGACGATCGTCGTCGTGTTGTCGATGAGGAAGCCCGTGCCCGAGCCTGAGCTCGTCCGGATCGAGACGACTGCCGGGACGGACTTGGCGTAGATCGCGCCGGTGCGCGTCTGGCCCTGGCGGGGGTTGATCGGCCGCGAGGACACGGCCGGCAGCGGGTTGGTGTCCGAGCTGCGCCCGGTCAGGCTGCCGACGGCGAACGCGCCGGCGATGAGCACGCCGACGACGAGCGCCATGACGGCGGGCACGTGCGGGCGTCCGCGCCCGGTAGACATGGATGGAGGCGTTGTATCGGTGCCGTGGACGAGGGTCGGATCGCCGTCGCCGGCCGCGGAGCGGTCGCTGCCCCTGCGACGGGCGAGCTCCTCCTCAGCCTGCTCGGAATCCGTCCGCCAGTCACCGGACCACAGGTGGCGGGGGAATCGCATTGCCCACCACGGTAGGCGTCCGGGCTTAGCGGTGCCTAAGCGATGTGCGCGCTCCTACTTCGCCCTTACACGTAGCGTCCCGGTCCGTGACGCGCATTCTGATCTTCACGGCCTCGATCGGTGAGGGCCATGACCTGCCCGCGCGCGAGCTTGCCGAGAGCCTGCGCGAGCGCGGCGCCGAGGTGA
>JAWVFZ010000451.1:0-11832 GCA_033855555.1 Solirubrobacteraceae bacterium | reverse complement strand
AGAGACGAACTTCGTCGAGATCGGGCCGGTCACCGCCTTCCATCGCGACACGTTCGGCGTGCTCGTCCCCTTCCCCGCGCTGCAGATGGGCTGGGGGCTGGACGCGCACTGGTCGGCTGTCGCCCGGCAACACGGCTGGCGCATCGGCGTCGTCGACGCGACGCCGATCCTGCACCTCAACCCGGCCGCTGAGAGCTATCCGCGCGAGGCGGCGATCGCGGAGGCCGGCGCCTTCCTCGACGGCCGCCCATACGTTCGTCGCGGCGAGGTCCGCACGCTGAGGAGGCACCGCTGAAGGCGCTCGTCGTCGCCGAGTTCTACCCGCGCACGAACGATCCCGTGCTGGGGATCTGGGCCCATCGCCAGGCGGTGGCGGCGCGCGATGCCGGTGCCGACGTGCGGGTCGCTGTGCTGTACCGGCCGATCCCGCCGCGCGCCGACCCGCGAGCGCTCGGGCGCTACCTTCGCCAGCGGCCGCGCGTAACGCTCGACGGCCTGACGATCGACTACATCCCCTTCATCTCGCCGCCGCGCGCGGGGAGCTACGGGCGCTGGGGCGCGTGGGCGGCGCCTTCGCTGGCCGCCTATCTGCACGCGCGCCGGCGCACGTTCGACCTGATCCACGCGCACAACGCGATCCCGGCCGGCGACGCGGTGCGGCGCGCGCGGATCGGCAAGCCGCTCGTGGTGTCGGTCCACGGCGGAGATGTCTTCTTCACGGCGCTGCGCCACGGCGCCGAGACGGTGCGCCGCGTGTTCGCGGGCGCCGAGCTCGTGCTGGCCAACAGCGAGGGGATCGCCGAACGCGCGCGCAACCTGAGCGCCGGCGAGGCGCGCGTGGTCCATCTCGGCACGGACGTCCCCGAGCACGCCAACCGCCGCGATTCGCACACCGTCGTCTCGCTGGGACACCTCGTCGAGCGCAAGCGCCATGCCGACGTCATCCGCGCGCTATGGACGCTCAGGGACCGCCTCCAGCTGCGCTACCTCGTCATAGGCGACGGGCCCGAGCGCGCGGCGCTGGAGCGGCTGGCGGCCGAGCTGGAGGTCGAGGTCGAATTCGCCGGCCAGCTCCCCCACGAGGAGGCGCTGGAGCGCGTCCGCCGGTGCGCCGTGATGGCCCTGCCCAGCGTCGACGAGGCCTTCGGCGTCGCCTACGTCGAGGCGATGGCCGGTCGCGTGCCGGCGATCGGCTGCATCGGCGAGCCGGGGCCCGACGAGATCGCGCGCTGCGGCGAGGGCATCCGCCTGGTCCCGCCCGGCGACGTCGAGGCGCTGGCCGCCGAGCTGCACGCGATCCTGTCGGAGCCGGCGTATCTCGCCGACCTCGGCGAGCATGCCCGGCGCACCGTCGTCAGCCACTTCACCTGGGAGGCGAGCGGCAGGGCGACCGTGGCCGCGTACGAGGACGTGCTGCGATGAGCCGTCCCGTCCTGTTCGTCACCAACCACGTGCCGCCCGACCGAGTCGGCGCCTTCCGCGCTCTGCACGAGCGGATCGGCATCGAGCTGCTGCTCTTCGGCGGGCGCTCGCACCACGCGACCGGCGGCGTCGAGGACCCCGGCGTCCCGTTCCGGGCGATCGAGGAGCGCGACGCTTTGCGCCTCGCGCGCGAGGGCCGCGCCGTCATCTGCGGGACGGCCGGCCGCCGCGCCCTGCCCGCCGCCTTCTTCGGAGCCCGCCGCGCGGGCGTCCCGTTCGTCCTGTGGAGCGCGTTGTGGCACGAGCCCCGCACGCCGGCCCACATCGCCGCGCGGCCGCTCATGCGCCACATCCACCGCTCCGCCGCCGCGGTCGTCACGTACGGCCCGCACGTCTCCGAGCATGCGCGCCGGCTCGGGGCCACGCGCGTGTTCGAGGCCCCGCAGGCCGTCGACAACGCCTTCTGGAGCGAGCCCCACCCGGCTCGCGACCACCCGTTCACGGTGCTGTTCGCGGGGCGCCCCGTGCCCGAAAAGGGCCTGGAGGTCCTGCGCGCGGCGTGGCGGATCGCCGACCTCGAAGGCGCCGAGCTGCGCATCGCCGGCGGCTTCGGCGGGCCGGTTTCCCCCGCAGAGCTCCGCAACTTCTATGCCTCCGCGGACGTCTTGGTAGTGCCGTCGCTACGGACCGCCTCGTTCCGCGAGCCGTGGGGACTCGTCTGCAACGAAGCCATGAACCAGGCCCTTGCGATCATCGCCTCCGACGAGACCGGCGCCGCCGCCGGCGGGCTCGTGCGCCACGAGCGCAACGGGCTCGTCACGAAGGCCGGCGACGCCGCCGAGCTCGCCTCGGCGCTGCGCCGGCTGCACGGCGATCCGGAGCTGCGCGCGCGCCTCGGCGACGCCGGGCGGCGCGATGTCGCCGCCTACACGCATGAGGCCTTCGGCGCAGGGTTTGCCGAGGCGTTGCTAGCTTGCGGGGCGGCATGAGGCGCCTGCTGACCACAGCCGTGCTCGGCTTCCTGCTCCTGCCCGCGGCCTCGTGGGCGAGCGGCGACGCCGTGATCAGGGACTGCACCGACGACGGTGTGATCCAGGGCAAGTACTCGCAGAAGGACTATCGCGACGCCCTGGCCAACCTGCCGACGGACATCGACGAGTACACCGACTGCCGCAGCGTCATCTCGCGCGCGCAGGTCGGCGGGACGGGCGGGTCGGGCGGGTCGGGAGGCGGCGGCACGACCGGCGGCGGCACGACCGCGACCGGCGACCCGCTGTCCACGGCGACGCCCTCCGAGCGCGCGGCCGTCGCCGCTGCGACCGCGGGCGGGGCCGCGAGCCCGATCAAGATCGGCGGCAAGCTCGTGCAGCCCGGCAAGCTCGGCTTCGGCGGGCTCGGCTCGCCCACCACGCTCCCGACATCTCTGATCGCGGTCCTCATCGCCCTGGCCATCGCAGCAGCAGCCGCCGCCGGCACGTATGTGAGGAACCGTGTCCTCCAGCGTCGCGCGCCTTGACGTGACGCGGGGAGGCCGCTCGCTGGCCTTCCCCCGCGTGAACGCAGACATCCTCCTGCCGGTCGGCATCGGCGCCGTGCTCGCCGCGGTCGCGCTGCGCGCGGGCGGCGGCCTGCAACTCGGCCCGACGACCGAGGTGGAGATGGCGCTGGAGCTCGGCGGCGGGATCGTCGCCGCCGGTGCGCTGCTGGCGGGCCGCGACCGGCGCGCCGCCTATGGCATCCCGGCGCTGCTTCTCTTCGCCGCACTGGCGGCGTTGACGATTGCGAGCGTCCTGTGGTCGGTCAACCCGTCGGACTCGTGGATCGAGGCCAGCCGCACGCTCTCCTACGCGGTCGTCTTCGGCGTGGGCATCGTGTTCGCACGCTTCGCGCCGCACCGCTGGGGTGCGGTCATCGGCGCGACGGTTATCGCCTCCACGATCATCTGCGTCTACGCACTCCTGACGAAGGTCTTCCCCGGAGCGCTCAACCCCAACGAGGTCTACGCACGGCTGCGCGAGCCGTTCGGGTACTGGAACGCCGTCGGGCTGATGGCCGCGCTCGGCGCGCCCGGCTGCCTGTGGCTCGCGGCCCGGCGCGACGGGCACGCGGCGCTCAGCGCGCTCGCCTATCCGGCGCTCGGGCTGATCCTGCTGACGCTGCTGCTCGCCTACTCGCGCGGCGGCCTGCTGGCGCTGGCGATCGGCCTGGGGCTGTGGTTCGCGCTCGTGCCGCTGCGCCTGCGGGGCATGGCGGTCCTGGCGACGAGCGCGGCAGGCGCCGTCCTCACGGTCGCGTGGGCGTTCTCGCAGGACGGGCTGAGCAAGGACAGGATGCCGCTCGACCAGCGCGCGACAGCCGGTCACGAGTTCGGCCTGCTGCTGATCGTGCTCGTCGCCGGACTGCTCGCCGCCGGGCTTGCGATCGGCTTCGCGACGGCGCGGCGCGCCCCGCGCCGCGACACGCGCCGGGCGGCCGGGGTGGCGATCCTCGTCGCGCTCGCGCTCGTGCCGATCGCGGGCACCGTCGGGCTGGCGTTCTCCAGCCGGGGGCTGGGCGGCTCGATCTCGCATGGCTGGAAGCAGCTGACCGATCCGCATGCGTCCACGCCGCCGAACGACCCGGGGCGCCTGGCGGCGGTGGGCTCGGTGCGCGCCCGGTACTGGAACGAGGCGCTGAAGATGTGGAAGGGCCATCCCGGCAAGGGCGTGGGCGCCGGCGGCTACGCGACACTGCGCCCGCGCTATCGCAAGGACGACCTCGACGTGCGCCATGCCCACGGCTACGTCGTGCAGACGCTCGCCGACCTCGGCATCGCGGGGATGGCGATCAGCGTCGCGCTGCTGGCCTTCTGGCTGGTCGCTGCGACATCCGCCGTCGGACGGCGCCGATTGAAGTGGCTCCCCTCGTATTCTCCGGAGCGCATCGGGCTGCTTACGCTGCTGACCGTGGTGGTGATCTTCGGCGTGCACTCGTTCGTGGACTGGACCTGGTTCGTGCCCGGTAACGCGGTCCCCGCGCTGCTGTGCGCCGGCTGGCTGGCGGGACGCGGGCCGCTCACGCCCGAGCCCGTGTCCGGCGGCGCGCTGCGTGACCGGCTGCGCTCCGGGCTGCGTAGGCCCACGCGGGCGGTCATGGCAGCCGCGGCGCTCCTCGTCGCGCTGCTCGCGGCCTGGGCGACGTGGCAGCCGCTGCGCTCCCAGCAGGCTCAGGACGACGCGCTGGCCGCTCTCGAGCACAAGGACATCACCGCGGCTCGCGCCGACGCGCAGGCCGGCCAGGACCGCAACCCGCTCGCCGTCGAGCCGCTGTTCGTGCGCTCGGTCGTCGAGCAGCAGGGCGGCGACCGCGCGGCCGCGCGCCGCGCGCTGGAGGACGCGGTGAAGCTCCAGCCCTCGAACTCCGAGCCCTGGCTGCGGCTGGCCAACTTCGCGCTGAACGTCGAGCACGACCCCGCGCAGGCGAAGGCCGCGCTCGGCGCCGCGCTGTACCTCGATCCGCGCTCGCAGGCGGGCATCAGCCTGTTCCTCGCGGCCCAGCGGCAGCCTGCGAAGAAATGACGCGCCGGCTCGTCGTCGCCACGGCCGCGCTGCTCGCGGCGACAGCGCCCGCCGCGCACGCCTCCTCGCGCCAGGAGTCGACCTTTCAGGACGACAACCACCTCGTGTACGCCGAGCCCGCGGCCGTCGCGAAGACGATGGACAAGATGAAGGCGCTCGGCGCCGACCGGCTGCGGATCACGGTGCTGTGGAAGGCGATCGCGCCTTCGCCCGACTCGCGCCAGCGGCCCGCCGGCTTCAACGCCGCCGACTACAGCGCCTACCCCGCCGGCGCGTGGGACCACTACGACACGGTCGTGCGGCTCGCCGCGGAGCGCGGCCTGAAAGTCAACTTCAACGTCTCGGTACCGGCGCCGCTGTGGGCGACGGGAGCCTCTCCGCGCGACGACATCGCCTCGGTCTTCGACCCCAGCGCATCCGAGTTCGGCGCGTTCGTCCGGGCGGTCGGCGCGCGTTACCCGCAGGTCAACTACTGGACGATCCAGAACGAGCCCAACCAGCCCGGCTGGCTGGACCCGCAGTGGGTGCAAAGCGGCAAGACGATGGTCGAGGCCTCGCCGGCGATCTACCGCAGGCTCGTCGATGCCGCATGGTCGGCCTTGCAGGACACCGGTCACGGAGGCGACACGATCCTCATCGGCGAGACCGCGCCCAAGGGCGTGTCCAAGCGCGGGACGACACGCGCGATGTCGCCCGGGCGCTTCATCCGGCGGCTGTACTGCCTCGACGACCATCTGCAGTTCCTCAAGGGCGCGGCCGCGGCGGCGCGCGGCTGCCCCCAGACCGGGCAGAGCGGCTTCCCCGCCGCCCATCCGGGGCTGTTCGCGGCGACCGGCTACGCGCACCACCCCTACGAGCTGCTGTTCGCGCCGAGCCATCGCCCCGCGCAAAGCGACTGGTTCACGCTCGCCAACCTCAACCAGCTGTCCTCGCTGCTGCGCCGGATCCGTGCGCGCTACGGGCGCCCCGGCAAGGTGCCGCTGTATCTGACGGAGTTCGGCTACCAGACGAATCCTCCCGATCCGCTGGGTGTGACGCCGCGCGAGCAGGCGCGCTACCTCAACCAGGCGGAATACCTCGCCTACCGCAACGCCAGCGTGCGGACGCTGAGCCAGTTCCTGCTGTTCGACGATGCGCCGGTGCCGGGCGTCGCGCGATCCAGCCCGGCGGCGTGGAGCACCTTCCAGAGCGGGCTCGAGTACCTAGACGGCACCGCCAAGCCTGCCCGCGCCGCGTACGCGTTCCCGGTCTACCTGCCCTCGCCCAACGTGCGCAGCGGCAGGCGCCTGCACGTCTGGGGCCTGCTGCGCGCCGCGCCCGACACGGTGGCGCACAACGTCGATGTGCTGTTCCGGGCGCGTGGCACGCATGGGTCCTTCCGGCGCATCGCGCGGCTGCGGGCGCGCGCGCCGCGCGGCTATGTCGACGGCAGCGTGAGCGTGCGCCGGTCCGGCACGCTGAAGCTACGCTGGGGCACGATCACCTCGCGCGCTGTCGCATTCCGGGTGCGGTAGGCGCGGGCGCGCCGCCGTCGAGCAGCTCCGGTGGCAGCGAGCCCGGGCCCGCCATCGCGATCACGCTCTCCAGCAGCCGCTCGTACTCGTCGGTCACGGAATCCCAGCTGTAGCGGCGGGCACGCTCGCGGGCGCGGCCACGGTACTCCTCGACCAGCTCGGGCTCGGCGAGCAGGCGCTCGAGCATCCGCGTCAGCGCCGGGACGCCTTCGGCGCCGGAGAACGTGAGCCCGGCGTCGCCGACGGTCTCCACGTTCGGCGCGTGATCGTTGACCAGCACGCAGTTGCCGGCCGCGAGCGCTTCGAGGATGACCGGGTGCGTGCCGCCGACCTCGGTGGGCGCGACGAACGCGTAGGCGTGCTTCTGCAGCTCCCAGTAGCCCTGGCCGAAGATGTAGCCGGGGAAGATCACGCGCGGGTCGCCCTTGCGATGGACGTTGCGGATGTACTCGTCGGCATACGGCGCCCCGCCTACGACGACGAGCTTCATCCCGCGGGAGCGCTCGGCCGGGATGTTGGCGAACGCGTCGACGAGGATGTGCGGGTTGTTCTCGGGCTCGAGGCGGCCGACGAAGAGCAGGTAGCCGCCCGGCTGGAGTCCGAGGCGGTCGAGCGTGCCGACGCCGTCGTGGCCGGGGTCCTCGACGCCGTAGGGGACGACGCCGATCCGGCGGCCGTAGCGCTGTTCGAAGATCTCGGCGACCGCATGCGAGTCGGTCAGCGCGGTGTCGGCCCAGCGCGGGGCGTTGCGCTCGGCGAAGCGCAGGTAGGCCTTTGCGAGCTTCGGCCACTTCGAGCGCTGGGAGTCCAGCCCATCGACATTGATGACCGTGGGGATGCCGTGGCCACGGGTGACGAGGCACAGCGGGCTGTTGCCGGCGATGAAGAACAGCGCGACGTCGGGCTTGAGCACGCGCGCCGCGTGCCACGAGCTCAGCAGCGTGTGGGTGAACGTGTCGAGGTACTTGTTGCGCACCGTCGGCAGGTGGACCAGGCGCGCGCCCTTCCACTCCTTCAGGCGCCGGTCGACGACGTGCGGGCGGCAGTAGACGACGACCTCGTGGCCACGTTGCGTCAGCCTGCTGGCGAGCTGCTCGGCGGCCGTCTCGAAGCCGCTGTAGCTGGCGGGTATGCCGCGCGTCCCCAGGATCGCGACCTTCATCCGTGACCCCTTTCCAGCGCCAATGTATAGGCCTCGACATGGCTGCGAGCCGATCGCGCCCAGCTGAACTCCGCCGCGCGGCGGCGGCCGCGCTCGCCGAGGTCGGCGCGCAGCGCCGGCGTGCGGGCGACCTCGGTCATGCGGGCTGCAAGGTCGCGCGAATCGCGCGGGTCGGCGTAGAGCACCGCCTCGCCGCAGACCTCGGTGACGCCGGGGCTGCGCGCGGCGATCACGGGCGTGCCGGTCGTCATCGCCTCCAGCGGCGTCAGCCCGAAGCCCTCGTGCAGGCTCGGATGCACGAGCGCCGCCGCCTGGCTGTAGAGCACGGCGAGGTGCTCGGCGTCGGGGCGCTCGACCGTCGTCGCGCCCGGCGCCGTCGCGCTGCCCGCGAGGACGAGCGGAAGCGCCTCGCCGTCGGCGTCCTGCGCGTAGCGTGCATGGGCGGCGAGCAGGGTGCGCAGGTTCTTGCGGGGTTCGTCGTCGCCGACGTAGAGGAAGTGGCGCGGCGTCTCGCTGCGCGGCCGGCGTGCGGCGTCGGGATCCTGGCCGGGGCCGTGGCGCGCGATCACGATCGACTCGGCGGCCACGCCCCAGCGCGCCATCGCGTCCAGCGCCGTCGTCTGGCTGACCGCGATCACCGCGTCGGCGTTGCGCGCCGCGCGGCGGTGCGAGCGCGAGGCGTAGGCGCGATAGGCGGGCGCGAAGCACTCCGGGAGGCGCTCGAAGGCGAGGTCGTGGACGGTCACGACCTGCGGGCAGGAGGCGGCGGCGCTGAGCGCCGGCAGCGGATGGTGGAGCACGTCGGCGTTGATCTCGCGCGCGCGGCGCGGCAGCTCGACCGCGGTCCAGTAGGCGTCCGTGCCCCAGTTCAGCGCGCTGCGCGGCCCGCCGCCGCCGGGTGCACGGCGGGCGCCGTTGGCCGCCTCCACGACCTCGACGCCCAGCTCCATCAGCGCCCGCGTGATCCGCTCGAGGTAGACGCCCGTCCCCGTGTGGCCACGGAGCGCGAACGTCGTGTCGATCAGGACGCGGATGGCTGCCTAGCTACGAGCGGCGCTTCACGGATCGGTAGGCGGTGTAGCCAAGGGCCGCGCCGAGGATCAGCGACAGCAGCGGCAGCGTGCCGCCGATCACGCCGGCGATCCAGAGGATCAGGCTGACCACGAACACGGCGGCGCTCGCCATGGTCGCCATCACGAGGTTGGCGCCGCGGTCGACGCGCTGGGAGCGCGACAAGCCGCGGCCGCGGCGGGGGTCGGGGCTGTTCATGACATCAACTCTATGTGCCGTAGCCTTGCGTGGGGTGAAGCTCCTCGGGGTGTGCCAGGCCGACGAGCCCGGGGGTGCGGAGCTCGGGTTGTTGCGCCTCGCGCGCCGGCTGACCGCGCGCGGATGGGAGGTGACGGTCACCACTCCGACGGGCGGGTCGCTCGCCAACGCCGGCTACGAGTGGGCGCCGCTGGACGTCGGCGGTCTCGCTGCCGGAGCGGGCGCGCGTGCGGTCGCCTCGTGGCCGCGGACGCGGCTGCTGGGGCGCAGGCACGACGTCGTGTATCTCAACGGCACCGTCGCCGGCCGGCTGCTCCCGGCGCTGCGCGGGCTGCACACGGTGCTGCATGTTCACGACGTGGTCGCGCGCGTGCCGCGCCACTGGCACGGCGCGACGGTGGTGCTCGCCGACTCGCAGGCCGTCGCGGACCGGCTCGAAGGCCTGGATGCGCACGTGGTCTACTGCCCGGTCGAGCTCGATCCGCCCGCGGTCAGCGCTCCGTGGCCGGACGGCGACCAGCCGATCGTGGGCTTCATCGGCCGCATCGAGCCGCGCAAGGGGGTGATGGACCTCGTCGCAGCCGCCCCGGCGATCCGCGCGGCCGGCGCCCGCGTGGTCATCGTCGGCGACGACCCCTACGAGGCCGACTCGCGCTACGTCGCGCAGGTGCGCGCGGCATCGGATGTCGAGCAGGCCGGATGGGTCGACGGCGCGGCCGGGCTGATGCGCCACCTCGACGTCCTGGTCGCGCCCTCCCACCAGGAGCCGTTCGGCACGGTGCTGGCGGAGGCGATGGCGGTCGGCACGCCGGTGGTGGCCACGCGCGTCGGCGGGCTGGCGGAGGTCGTGGAGGACGGCGTCACCGGCCGGCTGGTCGAGCCCGGGGACCCGGTTGCGCTCGCGGCCGCGGTGCGCGAGGTCCTCGGGCGCCGCGCGGAGATGGGCGCGGCGGCGCAGGCGCACGCCCAGCAATTCGGCGCCGATGCCTATGCCGACCGCGTCGAGGAGCTCATCCGGCCGTGAAGGTCGCATTCGACGCGCGCGCGGCCCGCGGCACGCGCGGCGTCGCGCGCTATACCCGCTGCCTGCTGGAGGCATTGCGTTCCACGGCCGAGTCGAACACCGTCGCCGAGGGCGCGCGACCGCGAGCCGCCGACGTCTTCCACGCGCCGTGGGTTGAAGGCGCCCAGCTGCACTCCCCCGTCACGCAGGTCGTGACCGTGCACGACCTCGTGCTGCTGAAGAACCCCCGGCGCTACCTGCGCACCGGGTTGCGCTACCGGATGCGCTTCCTCGCGGCCGCAGGGGCACAGCGGGTGATCGTGCCCACCGAGGTCGTGCGCGGTGAGGCCATCGAGATGCTGACGCTGCGCCCCGAGCAGGTCGTTGTCGTCGGCGAGGCGGCGGCCCCGGCGTTCCGGCCGCGCAGCGACGAGGAGGTCGCGGCGGTGCGCGAGCGGTTCGGCCTGCCGTCGGAGTACCTCGTGTGGGTCGGCGGCCTGGAGCACGACGACCCGCGCAAGCGCGCGCCGCAGCTCGCTGCTGCGGCGACCGGCGGTGTTCCGCTCGTGATGGTCGGCGCGACGAATCCGTGGGCGCATCGCGAGCTCGCCGACGCGATCCTCACCGGGCACCTGTCCGACGACGACCTGGCGGCGGTGGTGACCGGCGCGTGCTCGCTCGTATTCCCCTCCGAGGACGAGGGCTTCGGCCTCCCGCCCGTGGAGGCCCTGGCCTGCGGGACGCCCGTCGTCTGCAGCGACATCCCCTCGCTGCGCGAGGTCCTCGGCGACCGCGCGACGTTCGTCGCTCCCGACGACATCGAGGGCATGGTGCGCACGGCGATCCAGGCGCAGCGCCCGGCGCCGGCGCCGCTGACGCGCACCTGGGAGGACGTGGCTCGCGCGACGTGGGCGGTTTACGAGGAGGCGATCGAGGCGGGCTGAGCGGCCGGGGCGTTCGGCGCGTGGCGCTGTTTGGGCGCCGGCGTGGTCTGGTCATTGAGGGAAAGGGTCCGGACCGCCCGGCGTACCGTCCCGGCTGGTGGTCGTCCTGTGACCCCAGGGCAGCACAGTGGCAGAATCTTGCTCGTCGATGGGATGTCGTCGGCGCTATTCGCCGACAACATCCCACCCAACCTCGCTCCAGGGCGCTTGAGGAACAAACCTCCCGCTCACGGGAACCTTCGTTACCCATGCGCCCCGCACAGCCGCGCGGCTCACCCTCTCCCTCACTGCAAGCAACCCACGCCAAGCCCGCCCAAGACAAACCGCACTGCGCGCCAGCCCACGTCCCCGCTCCGCGTCCCAAGCGACAGCCGCGCCCAGCAACCAACCCGAGCGGCCGCCCGGGCGAACCGCGCTGTGCCCCCCGACGACAAACTCAACTCAGCACCTCCCGCGCGGCCTGGTCGCCCAGGCGCACGGCGTAGTTCGTGCCCCGGTCCTCCGGATAGATCTGGGTCGTGTTCGCCAGGACCAGGCCCGGGACGCCGGTCTGCAGCGGCGGGATGAGCTGCTTGTAGCCGACGGTGACGATCGGCTGGGCGGCGGGCTCGCGGAACAGCCAGCGCTGCTTGACCCAGGAGGGCTCGAAGGCCGCGTTGACGCGCCGCAGCGAGGGCTCGTAGCGCGCGAGCAGCTCGTCGGCATCCAGTGCAAGCAGCTCGTGGCCGGGCTCGACGTAGTTGGCCATGTACAGGAACCGACGCCCGCCGTAGCGCTCCGGCTCGACGAAGTTGGTGTGCTCGACCAGGCCGACGAACTCGATCTCCGGGTCGGCGATGTTCGTCCAGTAGTACGGCGAGAACTGGCGATCGAGCTCCACGAGCAGGCAGACCGCCGTGTGGTACTCGATCGCCTCCAGGCGGCGCCTGTAGTCGGCGTCCAGCAGATGGCCCGCGACCCC
>JAWVFZ010000450.1:0-7442 GCA_033855555.1 Solirubrobacteraceae bacterium | reverse complement strand
CCCGCACCGTCGAGAGGCCGACGTTGATGCGGATGCGCTTGCCCTTGAACGTCCGCGGCGCGGAGAGCGTGGTCTCGATCGCCGGCGTGCCGGCGCCGCGGTCGACGCACAGGTACGAGGACTGCGGCCCCGGGATGAGCCTCACCGCCACCGTGGTCACCGGTGCCGGGCGCTTCTTCTTGGCCGGCTTCTTCTTCTTTGCCGGTTTCTTCTTCTTTGCGGGCGGCTTCGCCACCACGGGTGGCGCGGTCGTCACGGCCGGCGGCGCCGCCGTGGTCGGTGGAACCGTCGCGGTGCTCTGCACGGTGTCCACCGCGATCGTGTCGGCAGCCTGACCGCCGCCGCCGCCACCACCATCGCCACCGACCGTGGCGGCAATCGCCGCGCCCGCGAGGACCAGCGCGAGCACGCCCGCGCCGGCCAGCACCCTGATGTTGCGCCGGCCGCCCGCTGTGGGGTGGAGGACAATCCGCTCGCCCGGCTGCGCGTCGTGCACGGGCGGCTCGGCCCGCAGTTCGGCGAGCGTCAGCGCCGACGCGATGCGGCGGCGGGCCTCCGCGCTGGGCTCGGACTCGCCGAACGCGACGAGGAGCTGGACGAGCGTCGGCTCACGATCGGCGCGCCTCCCCGACCTGGCGGCGAGTGCGATGCGCTGTGCGACCTCGAGGTCCCGAAGAGGGACCGGTTGCTGGGACTCACCGGCCACGCACGGTGTCTACCACCCTGTCCGGAGGGAGGGCTTCGCGATTGCCTAAGCTGGGTGGCTGCATGACCCACCTCTTCATCTGTCCCAACTGCGGCCACCGGACGGCGGCCGCCGAGCGCAGCGCCGGCTTCCGCCGGCAGGCGCGTGGCTGCTCGAGGTGCGGATTCGGCTTCCTGTTCGAGCTCCTCGACGATTACTACCCGGCTCCCGACGCCGCATTCTTCGTCTCCGACAAGGGCGGCAACCTGATCGGCGCGGGCCGCGGGGCGCGCGAGCTGACCGGCCTGGACACCGAGCGCGTCATCGGGCGTCCTGTCCGTGACGTGCTCGGCCTGCGGTTCGAAGACGGCCAGGATCACGTCGGGACCGTGCTTGAATGGGGCGTGCGTGCGCTCGGCAAGCCCGTTGAGGTCAACGCCGAGGGCGATCTTCCCGCCCGCGCGACGGCCGATCTGTTCCCGGCGTACGACGACGACGGTGGCCTCCTGCTCGTCTTGACGCCCGCGAAGTAACCTCCCACGGCCCCCGCCCCATGACTGATCGCCGCCGCAACTTTTTCATCCTGCTGCTCGTCGCGCTCCTGCTCGTCTCGAGTCTGGTCGTCATCGCGACGAAGAGGACGCGTGAGGGCCTCGACCTCAAGGGCGGCGTCAGCCTCGTCTACCAGGCCAAGCCGACCAAGTTCGCGCCCAAGGTCACCAGCGACGCGCTCCAGCGCACGCTGGACATCATGCGCGAGCGCGTCGATCAGCTCGGCGTCGCGGAGCCGGAGATCCTGCGGTCCGGGACCGACCAGATCAACGTCAACCTGCCCGCCGTCAAGAACGCCGACGAGGCCGAGCGGCAAGTCGGTCAGGTCGCACAGATGTTCTTCTACGACTGGGAGAAGGACGTCCTCGGCCCCGACGGCCAGCCGGCCCCGTCCGATCCCTCGGTGACCGGCGGCTCCCAGGCCGGCTCCGGCGTGGGCGCGCTTCCGGAATACGACGCCGTGATCAACGCGTCCAAACGCCCGGTGCACAAGTACCCGCTCGACACCCACACCGGGCTCTACTACGGCCTGGCGACCAAGCAGAAGCAGGTGATCTGCGGCCCGCAGGAGACAGTCGCCGCGCTCCGCGCCGACTGCGCCACGCAGCTCCGCAAGACGGCGGCGAATCGCGCCCTCGGCCTGACCGTCAACGACCTCGCCATCAAGAAGGTCAACGAGGGCACGGTCCTCGTCCGCGCCGAGCAGTCCACCAGCAACAACAGCAGCACCCAGAAGACCGACCAGTGGTACGTCCTCATCGACAACCCGGTCCTGCGCGGCACCGACATCAAGAACCCCGAGCAGAACTTCGACCAGGCGGGGAGCCCGAACGTCACGTTCGACTTCACGAGCTCCGGCCGCAAGATCTGGCAGAAGGTGACGCGCGAGATCGCCCAGCGCGGCGCAGCGCAGAACGTCCCCGGCCAGCCCGCCTCCGCCGCCTTCCAGCACTTCGCGATCGTCCTGGACCAGGACCTGATCTCGGTCCCGTACATCGACTTCCAGCAGAACCCGGACGGCATCGACGCCAGCAACGGATCCGAGATCTCCGGCGGCTTCACGATCCAGTCGGCCCAGCGCCTGGCGAACCTGCTGAAGACCGGCGCGCTGCCGCTGAAGCTCGAGCTCATCAGCCAGTCGCAGGTCTCGGCGACGCTCGGCAAGCAGGCGCTCAACCAGGGCCTGCTGGCCGGCGCGATCGGCTTCGGGGTCGTCGCCCTCTTCCTGCTGTTCTTCTACCGGCTCCTCGGCGTGATCGCCGTGACCGCACTCGTGGTCTACGGCGTCTACTTCTTCGCGATGATCAAGCTGATCCCGATCACGCTGACGCTGCCGGGCATCGCGGGCCTGATCCTCACGATCGGAGTCGCGGCCGACGCCAACATCGTGATCTTCGAACGCGTGAAAGAGGAGATCCGGAACGGCAGATCCGTGGCCGCCGGCATCGCCCAGGGCTACAAGCGCGGCATCGCGGCGATCATCGACGCCAACGTCGTGACGTTCATGACGGCATTCATCCTGTTCATCCTCGCCACCGCGGGGGTGAAGGGCTTCGCCTTCACGCTCGGCATCGGCACGCTCGTCTCGCTGTTCACGGCGGTCCTCGCGACGCAGGCCGTCCTGGGCACGATGGGCCGCACGCGGATGGTCCAGTCGCCGCGTGCCCTGGGCGCCGGCGACCGCAAGGAGCGCTGGCATTTCGACTTCATGGGCGCCTCGAAGTGGTTCTTCTCCTTCTCAGGCGTGATCCTGCTCGTCGGCGCGCTCGCGATCGGCGGCAAGGGCCTGAACTTCGGCATCGACTTCGAGTCGGGAACCCGCATCACCGCCGCCTTCAAGCAGACGACCAGCGAATCGCAGATCCGCAGCGTGCTGAGCGCCCAGGGGCTGGCTGACGCGAAGATCCAGCGCGTCTCCAACAAGGCGCTGGGCAACAACGCCTTCCAGATCTCGACCAAGACACTGCCGCCGACGAAGCTGACGGCCGTCCGCAGCGCGCTGGACAACAAGTTCGGCTTCGCCCAGACGCCCAACTCGGAGTCGATCGGGCCGACGTTCGGCAACACCGTGGCAACCTCCGCGGTGGAGGCGATCATCGCGTCGCTGATCGTCATCAGCGCCTACATCGCGCTGCGCTTCGAGTGGAAGTACGCGGTGCCGGTGCTGATCGCCTTGATGCACGACATCCTGATCACCGCGGGCGTGTACTCGCTGCTCGGCCGGGAGGTGACTACGTCGACTGTCGCGGCGCTGCTGACCATCCTTGGTTATTCGCTCTACGACACGATCATCGTGTTCGACCGCGTGCGCGAGAACGTGCCGCGCATGCCGCGCGCTGCCTTCTCGCAGATCGTCAACCGCTCCATGAGCGAGGTGCTGACGCGTTCGCTGGCGACGACCTTCTGCACGTGCCTGCCGGTCGCGGCGCTTCTCGTCTTCGGCGGGGCCACACTCAAGGACTTCGCGTTCGCGCTGCTCGTCGGCGTGATCTCGGGCGCGTACTCGTCGATCTTCATCGCATCGCCGGTGCTCACGCACTGGAAGGAGCGCGAGGCCGTCTACGTCCGGCGCCGCCAGCGCATCAAGGAGCAGGTCGGTGGCCTCGTGCCGGCCTACGCGGTTGCCACCCAGGGCGGGCCGGTCGACGTCGAGCCCAAGCGCAAGCAGCGCTCGTCGCGGCGGATCACCGAGCCCGAGCTGCCCGGCCAGGCCGTGAGCGCCTCGGAGTTCCAGGCGATGGTGGCCGACATCAACGACCCGGTCGTGCCGGTCGCCAAGCGCGACCCGGCCGCCGACGCCCTGCCCGAGGACGTCGTGATGGAGGACTCGCCCGAGAAGAAGAAGCGCGACCAGAAGCGCCGCGGCCCGCGTAACAAGCGACACGGAAGGGCGCGCTAGCCATGGGGATCCTGACCTGGGTGATGATGGGCCTGGCGATCTGGCACTTCACCGTGTTCTTGCCGGATCGCTACTGGGGCGGGATCGTGGGAGCGCTCCTCGGCGCTCTCATCGGCGCGGTGCTCGTCGCGCTCGTCATCAACGGCTTCAACGTGCCCGGCCGCCATGACACGCACCTCATCACCGCCGTGGACGCCATCCCCGGCGCCCTGATCGGCATCGCCGTCGCGTACGCCGAGGGCGTGCGTCGCGGCTACCCGGCGCTCGACCTGTAGCGGGCCTTCTCCCAGGTTGCAGGGGCTTTTGCGGTCCGTCCGGCGTGCGGCGCATGCTCGGAGCTCGTGGAGCCTCGCCTGGACATCCCTCCGTGCCGCCCGCAGGACGTGTGGCTGCTCGAGCGCGAGCTCGGGGTGAGCGGCGCGCTCGCCCAGGTGCTGGTGCGCCGCGGGCTGGCCGACCCGGCCGCGGCGAGCGCGTTCCTCGCGGCAGAGGAAGCGCACGACCCGTCGTGCTTCAGCGGGATCGGCCAGGCCGTCGAGCTGATCATGAGCCACGTCCGGGCGGGCACGCGGATCACGGTGCACGGGGACTACGACGTCGACGGCGTCTCCTCGACCGCGATCCTGATCCGGGTCCTGCGCTCGCTCGGCGCCGACTGCGATTGGTTCCTGCCGAGCCGCACCGAAGACGGCTACGGGCTCGCGCTTGCGACGGTCGAGCGCCTCGCGGCCCGCGGGACGAAGCTACTGCTGACGGCCGACTGCGCGATCACGGCGGTCGACGAGGTCGCGGCGGCCCGCGCCGCCGGCATGGACGTCGTGGTCACCGACCATCACCAGCCGCGCGCCGATGGGGTGCTGCCGGCGGCGCCGATCGTGCACCCGTCGATCTGCGGCTACCCGTGCCGCGACCTGTGCGCGACGGCCGTCGTCTACAAGCTCTCGCGCGCGCTGCTGAGCTCGGCAGGCCGTGACGCCGCCGAGGCCGACGTCGACCTCGACCTGGTGGCGCTCGCCACCGTCGCCGACTGCGTGCCGCTGGTCGGCGAGAACCGGCGGCTCGTGCGCGACGGCCTGCGGGCGCTGGCGAGCACGCGCCGGCCCGGGTTGCGCGCGCTGATGCGCGTCGCGGAGTGCGATCCCGCGCGTGCCGACGCACGCATGGTCGGCTTCCGGCTGGCCCCGCGCATCAACGCGGCCGGGCGCCTCGGTCGCGCCGACGCCGGCGTGGAGCTGATGCTCACCGACGACGCCGAGCGGGCCGAGGCGATCGCAAAGGAGCTCGACTCGGCGAACGCCGAACGGCGCTTCACCGAGCAGCGCATCCTCTTCGAGGCCGAAGCGCAGGTTTCCGAGCTCGGCGACCGCGTCGCCTACGTGCTCGCCGGCGAGGGCTGGCATCCGGGCGTGATCGGCATCGTCGCCAGCCGCATCGCCGAGCGCCACCACCGCCCGGCGGTCGTGATCGCGCTCGCAGGGGAGGAGGGCACCGGCTCGGGCCGGTCGATCCCGGCGTTCGACCTGCTCGGCGGGCTGAACGCCTGCGCCGCGCACCTGTCACGCCATGGCGGCCATCGCGCCGCCGCGGGCTGCACGATCGCGGCCGCTGACGTCGAGGCCTTCCGCGCCGCCTTCGAGGCCCACGCCGCCACCGTGCTCGCGCCGGAAGACCTGGTTCCCGTCTCGCGGATCGACGCCGTCGTGGCGGGTGGGGAGCTTGGCACCGAGCTGGCAGAAGATCTCGAGCGGCTTGCGCCGTTCGGCCAGGCCAACCCCGAGCCCGTCCTGCTCGTGCCCTCCGCGCGCCTGCTGGACCCGCGGCCGATGGGGGAGGGCAAGCACGTGCGCTTCACGGTCGAGTCGGGCGGTGTCCGCGCCCGCGCAGTCGCGTTCGGGATGCCGAAGCTGCCCGACGGCTGCGAGGAGGGACTCGACGCCACCTTCGGCCTCGAGCTCAACGAATGGAACGGCGCGGTCGAGCCGCGGCTGGTGCTGCGCGACGCCGTGTGTCCGCAGCCGGGACAGGTCGAGCTGCTCGAGGGCGACCAGGCGCCCCCCGACGGGCGCGCCCCGGACGAGCGCGATGTCGATCGCCGCGGGCTGGGGGTGGCGGGCACGCTCGCGATGATCGCGGCCTCCGGCGAACGCGTGCTGGCGCTGTGCGCCGACGCCCCGCGCTGGCAAGCGGCGCTGGCGCCGCGGCTCGGCGGCTTCACAGTCGCGCCGTGGGAGTGCGCCGGGGAGGCTGCGGCGTTCGATCACGTTGTTGCCCTGGAGCCCCCGCCGTTCGGGCTGCCCGAGTCGCCGGTCGTGCTCGCGTGGGGTCCCGCCGAGGAGGCGCTCGCGCTTGCTGCCCACCGCCACCGGTGGGACCTGCGCCCGCACGTGGCCGCGCTGTACCGGGCGTTGCGCGACGGCACGAAGGTCCCCACCGGCCGAGCGGAGCTCGCGCTGCGGGTGCTCGACGAGCTGGGGCTCGTCGAGGACGGGGTGCTCGTGGCCGGTGCGCCGCGAGCCGAGCTCGAGGACTCCAGGACGTTCCGCGGCGCCCAGGAGCGCCTGGCGGCGGGGCTTGCCGGCCTCGGGCAGGATCCCGCCGTGGCGCCTGCGCCGCTGCTGCGCGCCGGCTGATCGCCGCGCCGCCGTCCATGCGGCCGGGTACGCCCGTGGACCGGGGTACCCTGTACAGGGATGGCCACAGAGGAGACCAAACGCGTTCCCGACCCCACGATCGGCGCCCACGCCGGCCGTAGGCTCGATCGCTCGCCCGTGGGCGTGGCGGACCGCGCCGACGGCGGCTCGCCGGTCGACCGAGCGGGGCTCACCCCGCTCGAGCGCCGCCTGCTGGGGGACCTCTTCGCGATCGTCGAGGAGCACGCCTCCGACGCAGCGGTGCAGATCGATCGCGATCGCGTCGAGGACGCATTCATCTTCGCGTGCGAGCACCACGCAGACCAGCGCCGCAAGTCGGGAGAGGACTTCATCGTCCATCCGGTCGGGGTCGCGAAGATCTGTGCGGGCATGCGGCTGGACACCGAGACGTTGGTCGCGGCGCTGCTGCACGACACCGTCGAGGACACCTCGGCCTCGATCGAGGAGGTCCGCGAACGCTTCGGCGAGGAGGTCTGCATCCTCGTCGACGGCGTCACGAAGCTCACCGGCATCACGTTCCAATCGCGCGACGAAGCGCAGGCCGAGAACTACCGCAAGATGATGGTCGCGATGGCCACGGACATCCGGGTCATCCTGATCAAGCTCGCCGATCGCCTGCACAACATGCGCACGATCGAGGCGATGCCCAAGCAGA
>JAWVFZ010000449.1:0-6345 GCA_033855555.1 Solirubrobacteraceae bacterium | reverse complement strand
TCGGCCTGGCGCTCGCAGCGCAGCGAGCCCGGCGAGACGTCCATCTTGATGACCTGCGTCAGCGAGGGCATCTGCAGGTGATCGGCCACGACGGCGCCGATCGTGTAGCACTCGCCGTCATCGGACTGC
Organism: Solirubrobacteraceae bacterium; assembly: GCA_033855555.1. Classification (GTDB taxonomy): domain Bacteria; phylum Actinomycetota; class Thermoleophilia; order Solirubrobacterales; family Solirubrobacteraceae; genus AC-49. The sequence continues at coordinate 6,216 of JAWVFZ010000449.1, read as the reverse complement.
TGGCCCAGCAGGACCAGGTCGGGGCTCTCGGACTCGAGCACCTTCGCCAGGGCGTAGCCCGTGGCGGCGACGTCGGAGCCGGCGAGCGCCTCGTCGGCGAGGTGCACCGAGCGGTCGGCGCCCAGCGACACGGCCTTGTGCAGCGCGCGCACGGCCGTCTCGGGACCCATCGTCACGGCGACGATCTCCTCCACCTCGACAGCTCCGCCTTCGCGGATCTGCATCGCAGCCTCGATGGCGTGCGTGTCATACGGGTTCAAATTCTTCTCGCCACTGCGGTCCAGGCGCCCCGTCGACGGATTGATCCGTTTGTCGACGGCGGCGTCCGGGACCTCCTTGACCAGAACGCAGATCTTCACTTTCAAGGCCTCCTAGGGGCATGCTGACGGTCGGTGATGCTATCTGCCCGATTGACTGACGAGTCAATCGGGGCGCGCCCGGGATGAAATACCCCGGCCGCAGGGGCCGTTACGCGTGCGGTACGGCGCCCTGGATGAAGTCGATGATCGCCTGGGTCGGCGCCCCTGGCGTGAACACCTCCGCGACCCCGAGCTCCTTGAGCTGCGGGATGTCGTCGGAGGGGATCGTGCCGCCCACCGTCACGACCACATCATCGACCCCCTGCTCTTTGAGCAGGGATACGACACGGGGCACGAGGGTCATGTGGGCGCCCGACAGGATCGAGAGCCCGACGGCATCCGCGTCTTCCTGGATGACCGTCTCCACGATCTGCTCAGGCGTCTGATGCAAGCCGGTATAGATGACCTCCATACCGGCATCACGCAGCGCCCGGGCGATGATCTTCGCGCCGCGATCATGCCCATCCAGACCGGGCTTGGCGACAACGACGCGGATCTTCTTCTTCGTGGCGGTGGACATGAGCGGGTGCGCCGCCAACGGGCGGCGAAGGACAACCAAGACTATTCGTTCACGTGGCGCGTTAGCCGCCTCGCGGTCGAGCCATATACCGACCGGCGGTCCATTCCCCCGCGGCGGGCCCTCCGTCAGCATGGGCACATGGCGAGATCGAGGCTGAGTGCACTGGACGGGTCGTTCCTGCGGGTGGAATCCCCGACGGCTCACATGCACGTCGGCTGGAAGGGGATCTTCGATCCTCGCGCCAGTGGCAGGGCAGTGTCCGTGGAGGAGCTACGGCGCTCGGTGAGCGGGCGCCTGCGCCACGCCCCGCGCTTCCGTCAGCGCCTTGCGTTGACGCCGGGGGGCCTGGCTGAGCCGGTCTGGGTCGACGACGAGCGCTTCGCGATCGAGCATCACGTGGTCGCCCTGGCGGAGCCCGGCCAGCAGCTTTCCCGCGAGCGCTTCGACGCACTCTGCGACGACGTGCTGTCACAGCCGCTGGACCGCTCGCGGGCGCTGTGGTCGCTGCACGTCGCCCCGCTGCTCGACGACGGGTCGCTCGGACTCGTGATGAAGGCCCACCACGCGATGGTCGACGGCAAGTCCGCCGTCGAGCTGGCGCTGCTGCTGCTGGACCTCACGCCCGAGCCGCCCGAGCCCGGCGCCGACGACTGGGCCCCGCGGCCCGCCCCGTCCTCGGTCCGCCTGGCGCTCGACGCGATGGTCGACAACGGCGGCGAGTCGCTGCGCACCGCCGCCGGTTTCGCCCGCGCCGTCGCAAGCCCGCGGCTTGCCGGAACGCTACGACGCACCGCGCTCGCCGTCGGCGAGGACCTGCTGCGCCCCGCGCCGTCGTCCTACGTGAACGCGCCGCTGTCGGCGCGGCGCACGCTCGTGCACCACACCCACGACATCCAGCCGCTCCTGGAGGCGAAGGCGAAGCTCGGCGCGACGCTGAACGACCTGGCACTCACCGTCGTCGCCGGCGCGCTGCGCGAGCTCGCGGTGCGCGCCGGGGAGCTTCCGCGGCCGCTCAAGGCGATGGTGCCCGTGTCCACGCGCGCGCCCGAGGAAGCAGCGGAGATGGGCAACCGGATCTCGTTCGTCTTCGTCGACCTGCCCGTGGGGGTGGCGCGCACGGCGGATCGGCTCACTGCCGTGCGCGCCGCGACCTCGCGCTTCAAGGAGCAGGATCGTGCCGCGGGCGGCGCCGCGATCCTCGGCTCGCTCGGGGTCCTCCCCGCTGCGCTGAAGGGCCGCGCGGCACGGTTGGCCGCGGCACCGCGGATGTACAACCTCACGGTCTCCAACGTGCCAGGGCCACGGATGCCGGTGTGGCTGCGCGGATGCGCGCTACGCGAGGCCGTCCCGGTCATCCCGCTGTCCGACGGCCACACGCTCTCGGTGGGGATCTTCAGCTACGCCGACCGCATCACATTCGGCGGCTATGCCGACCCCGGTGCCTTGCCGCAGGCGCGTGATCTGCCGATTGCGTTGTGCGCCGCGACGCTGGACGTCTGCGGCCTGGCGGCGCCTCCGGGGAGACGCCGCCGGCCGCTCAAGGCAGTCGCGGCTATTTGACCTTCACGGTCAGGCCCATGTCCTTCAGGCCATGGATCGTGCAGTAGAGCGTGTAGGTGCCGCCGCTCGTGAACTTGTGCGAGAAGGCGCCGCTCACCTTGACGCCGGAGTTGATCTTGCCGCCGGGGCCGCTCTTCTTGACGACGTTGTGAGGAGAGCTGCCCTTCCACACGAACTTCAGCGTGGAACCCTTGCTGATCGTCACCGTGGGGCGCCCGCCATCGCGCACGAAGTAGTTGTCGCCGACCTTCACGCTCTTGGTCGCGGCGAATGCGGGGATGGCGGCGGCTGCGGCCAGCGCAGTGACGGCCGTTGCGGCCAGGACCTTCTTCATTTGGGATGCCTCCGTGGGTGGGCTGGACTAAAAAACGGGTGTCTCGGTGTACGAACCGAATACCCGTTGCAGCGCCTCGACGATCTCGCCCTCGGTCGCGTGAACGCGAGCGCAGTCGAGGAGGTGCGGCATGAGGTTTGCGTCGTCCTTTGACGCTTCCTGCCTGAGGACGTCGAGCGACGCAGAAACCTTCCCGGCGTCGCGCCGGGCGCGGACCGCCTGTATGCGGCCGACCTGCTTGCGCTCGAGGTCGGGATCGATGTGCAGCAGCGGCGTGATGTCGTCGCCGCTCTCGGTGTAGCCGTTGACGCCGACGACGATCCGGCGGCCGGCGTCGATCTCGCCCTGGAGCTCGTACGAGGCGTCGGCGATCTCGCGCTGGGGGAAGTTCTGTTTGACGGCCTCGACCATGCCGCCCAGAGCGTCGATACGCGCGAAGTACTCATAGGCGCGGCGCTCCATCTCGTCGGTGAGCGCCTCGACGAAGTACGACCCGCCGAGCGGGTCGATCGTGTTGGCGACCCCGGTCTCGTGAGCGATGATCTGCTGGGTCCGCAGGGCGATCCGCACTGCGTCCTCGGTCGGCAGCGCGAGCGCCTCGTCGTAGCTGTTGGTGTGCAGGCTCTGGGTACCGCCGAGCACTCCGGCGAGGGCCTCGATCGCGGTGCGAGTGATGTTGTTCAGCGGCTGCTGGGCGGTCAGCGACACCCCGGCGGTCTGCACGTGGGTGCGCATCAGCCACGACTTCGGGTTCTTGGCGCCGAAGGTCTCCTTGAGCTCGCGCGCCCAGATGCGCCGGGCCGCGCGGTATTTGGCGATCTCCTCGAAGAAGTCGATCTGCGCGTTGAAGAAGAACGACAGCCGCGGGGCGAAGTCGTCGACGTCCAAGCCGCGTTCGACGGCCTGCTGGACGTACGTGAAACCGTCCTTTAGCGTGAACGCCAGCTCTTGCTGGGCCGTCGATCCGGCCTCGCGGATGTGGTAGCCCGAGATGCTCACCGGATGCCAGCGCGGCATGTCCGTCGAGCACCACTCGATCATGTCCCCCAGCAGCCGCATCGCCGGGTCGATCGGGAAGCACCACTCCTTCTGGGCGATGTACTCCTTGAGGATGTCGGCCTGGATCGTGCCGCTCAGGCGATCCGCCGGCACGCCCTGCGCTTCCGCGGCGACGACGTAGTAGGCGAGCATGATCGCGGCGGGCGCGTTGATGGTCATCGAGACAGAGACCTCGCCGAGGTCGATGCCCTGGAAGAGGGTCTGCATGTCGTCCAGCGAGTCGACCGCGACGCCCTCGCGCCCGACCTCGCCCAGCGACCGCGGCGAATCGGAGTCGTGGCCCATCAGCGAAGGCATGTCGAACGCCGTCGACAAACCCGTCTGACCGTGGGCGAGCAGGTAGCGGAAGCGCTCGTTGGTCTCCTCCGAGGTGCCGAAGCCCGCAAACTGGCGCATCGTCCACAACCGGCCCCGGTACATCGACGGATACACGCCGCGCGTGAACGGATATTGCCCCGGAAGCCCGATCTGCGAAGCCGCGCTGTCGGCCTCGGTGTACAGCGGGTTGACCGGCTCGCCGCTCAGCGTCGTGAACGGGACGTCCCGCTCGGGCGTCGCGCCATAGGCGGCCAGCCACTCGTCATAGGTCGTCGGGACGGTCGCGCTCACGCAGACAGGGTATCGGCGGGACGCAGTGTTCCCTCCTGCAGCCGCGCCCGCAGAACCTTCTTGTCGAACTTGCCGACGGAGGTCTTGGGGACCTCGTCGATCGCGACGAACTCCTCCGGCACCCACCAGTTGGCGACGATGTCGAGCAGGTGGCGCTTGAGCTCGGCCTCGTCGAGCTGGGCGCCCGCCTCGAGCACGACGCACGCCAGCGGGCGCTCGCCCCAGCGTTCGTCGGGGCGGGCGATCACGGCGGCCTCGCGCACCGATGGGTGCGCCATCAGCGCATTCTCGAGCTCGACCGACGAGATCCACTCGCCGCCGGACTTGATGACGTCCTTGGCGCGGTCGGTCAGCTTGATCGAGCCGCGTGGGTCGATCGAGGCGATGTCGCCCGTGCGCAGCCAGCCGTTGTCGAACTTGTCGTCATCGTCGGCCTCGTAGTAGGCGGAGGCGATCGTCGGGCCGCGCACCTGGAGCTCGCCGGTGGCCTCGCCGTCCCACGGGGCCTCCGCGCCGGAGTCGTCGACGATCCGCGTCTCGACCAGCGGCAGCGGCCGGCCCGCCCGCGTGCGTGCGTCCCAATCCTCGCCGTGCGCCACGGAGGCGAGCGGGCTCGTCTCGGTCATCCCCCACGCCTGGATGATCCGGACGCCGTGGCGCTCCTCGAAATCGCGCATGAGCGACTCCGGCACGGCCGCGCCGCCGCAGATGACGGTCCGCAGCGACGAGAGGTCGGGGCCGTGCTCGTCGGCGTAGCGCAGCAGGTCCAGCCAGACCGTGGGGACCGCCCCGGCGATCGTGACGCGCTCGGACTCGATCGCCTTCGCCAGCGGCTCGGGCGCGACGAAGCGCGACGGCATGATCAGCGACGCACCGGTCAGCGCGCAGGCGTACGGGAAGCCCCACGCGTTGGCATGGAACATGGGGACGACAGGCAGGACGCGGTCGCCACTGCGCACCCCGACGCCGTCGGCCAGGCACTTGCCGAGCGCGTGCAGGACGTTGGACCGGTGCGAATACAGGACGCCCTTGGGGTTGCCGGTCGTCCCGCTCGTGTAGCACAGGCCCGCGGCCGCGCGGTCGTCGAGCGCCGGATAGTCAAAGCCCTCCGGCTGGTCCGCAAGCAGCGCCTCGTATTCGGCGCCGAGCTCGATCACGCGGTCGACCTGCGCGCCCGACGCGGTCCACGCGTCGGTCAGCGACGGGTCCACGAACACCACCTTGTCGGCAGCGTGGCCGACGATGTACTGCAGCTGATCGGGGAAGAGCCGGATGTTGAGCGTGTGCAGCACCGCGCCCATGCAGGGAACGGCGAGGTAGAGCTCGAGGTGCTGCCGGGTGTTCCAGGAGAACGTCGCGACACGGTCGCCGGGCCCGACCCCCATCGCCTTCAGCGCACCACACAGCCGGTCCACCCGCGCCGCGAGGTCGGCATAGGAGATGCGCTCGGGCTCGGACTCCGTGAGCGTGACCACCTCCTCGTGGCCGTTCATCGTTCGCACCCGCTCGAGCACCAACTGGAGCGTCAGCGGGTGGTCGTGCTGCATCAGACCCTCGAGCATGGGAGCGAATTTACTCTGCAACGGAGCCGAGGAGCGCACGTGCGATCACGAGGCGCTGGATCTCGCTGGTGCCCTCGTAGATCTCCGTCACCTTGGCGTCGCGGTAGTAGCGCTCGGCCGGGAAGTCCTTGGTGTAGCCGTAGCCGCCGAGCACCTGGATCGCCTCGCCGGTCCAGTGGCGCGCGACGCGGCTGGCGAACAGCTTTGCCTGCG
>JAWVFZ010000448.1:0-5441 GCA_033855555.1 Solirubrobacteraceae bacterium | reverse complement strand
CTCATGGATCCGGGCGCCCCCGAGCGCGAAGACTTCCCGTCTGGGACGGCGGCGGCGGCCGCCAATGGCGTGACGACGATCCTCGAGCACACCCATGCCAGCCCCGTGCGCACGGCGGCCGAGCTTGCGGCGAAGCGGGCATACCTCGACGGGAGGTCGCTGATCGACTTCGGGCTCGCGGCCCACGCCTGGGTGGGCATGGCCGGCGAGGCGGCTGCGCTGTGGCGAGAGGGCGCGGCGTACTTCAAGCTCTTCACCTGCACGACCCATGGCGTTCCCGGGCACGACGCTGCAAGCCTCCTCGACTGGTTCGGCTGCTTCGCAAGGCTGGGCGCGCACTCGCTCATCCATTGCGAGGACGAGGCCCTGACGGCCGCGGCCGAGACGCGGCTGCGAGGAGCCGGCCGGGACGATTCGCGAATCGTCCCGGAGTGGCGCAGCCGGACGGCCGAGGAGGTCGCGGCGGCGGCGGTCGGCGTCCTCAGCCGGCATGCAGGCGCAGCGGTCGGGATCGCCCATTGCAGCTCGCCGGCCGTGATCGAGCTCATCGATCGTGAGCGCTCCGCCGGTGCGCGCATCGCAGCCGAGGCCTGCCCGCAGTACTTCCTGCTCCGCGAGCAGGACATCGACGAGCACGGCCCCCTGCGCAAGTTCACTCCGCCGGCTCGAGCACGAGTCGACAGCGACGAAGACGACATGTGGCGCCTCCTGCGCGAAGGGCGGCTCACGTTCCTCTCGTCCGACCACGCGCCGAGCACGGTCGAGCAGAAGTACGAAAGCTCCATCTGGCAGTGCCACTTCGGATTGCCGGGACTCGACACGACGATGCCTCTGTTGCTGGACGCTGCCGCCAGGGGCAAGCTCTCGCTCGAGGACGTCGTCCGCGTCTACAGTGCGGCGCCCGCCAGGCAGTACGGGCTGTGGCCCCGCAAGGGCGCGCTTGAGCCGGGCGCCGACGCAGACCTCGCGCTCGTGGATCCCTCGGTGCAGTGGCGAATCGGCGAGCGGCCGCTCCACTCCAAGGCCGGCTGGACGCCCTACGCCGGCCGGCACGTCCGCGGGCGCGTGGTCCGCACGCTCTTGCGAGGTCGCACGATCGCGCTCGACGGGGCGCCGACGTCCGAGCCGGCGGGTCAGTTCGTGCCCGGCGCAGGCGCCGGGCACGTGTGACGCCATTCCGTCAGGCCGTGGCTCGCTGCTGCACGGGGTGAAGCGCGCGAAGCGCGCCGAGCGCATCCTGGGCGCCGATGATCCAGCCGAAGGACGCGTCGAGAACCTGGCGCGCTGCGGCATCAAGCTCACCGCCCATCATCGAGTCGACGCCCTCATCGAGGACGAAGACCGCGAAGTCGCGTACCGATGCGGCGATGCTCGTCGCGATCACGCACGAGTTCGTGTTGACGCCGAGGATGATCAGGGCGTCGTGCCCACCCGACCGCAGGATGAACTCCAGGTCCGTCCCGATGAAGCAGTCGTAGCGCTTCTTCGTCGTGACGTACGTGTCGCCATCGGCGACGAGCTCGCGCATCATCTCGAGGCCCGGCATCCCCTCGAGGGTGTGCTCGGCGATTCGCGCCCGTGTGCTCCCTGGGCGATCCGCCTGGAACCTCCAGAAGGGGTTCGACAGGATCTCGCCGCGGGTGCGGTAGGAGGTGATCACGTGAATCACCGGCACGCCGAGCTCGCGAGCGGCGTCGAGGAATCGGTGGCACCGATCGACGAGGGCTGCGGACCGGTCTGCCGGCAGGGGCAGGGTCGCGACCGCCGGGTCGAGATGGCCGCGATGGAGGTCGATCGTCACGACGGCAGGGTTTCTGGCGAGCCTCGAGAAAGCCTGTGACGCGTCCTCGGATGTCATCAACTGGCCCCTTTGTTCGTTGTGGTCATGTGCCAGACGCCTTTGCGTCCGTCCGCCGACCGTATACGATCTACCATCGCCGGCCGAGTCACAGGGAGGGTCAGAATGGAAGAACGACAGCCCCCAGCCGCGGGACTTTCTGCACTGGGCGATGTGGTGCGTCGCACGGCGTACGAGGAGGTCCTCGATCGGCTGCGGCGCGCAATTCTCGGCGGGGAGGTCGAACCCGGGACTCCGCTGATACTCGCCGAGCTCTCGACGCGCCTGGGTGTAAGTCGCACCCCGATCCGTGAGGCCATCCGCGATCTCGCTGCCGAAGGCCTCGTGGACTTCGACTCATACCGCAGCGCAGTGGTGCACTCGCCCACCCTCCAGGAAGCCCAGGAGGTCTACGACCTGCGTCTGGTGCTCGAGCCGCTCGCAGTACGACGCGCCGTTCCAAAGATCAGCGACGAGGACATCGCACGCGCCCGTGAGCTCTACGAGCGCATGCTCACCACCGACGAACTCGGCGTCTGGGTACCGCTCAACCGGGACTTTCACGCCATCCTGATGGAGCCGGCAAGCTCGCCGAGGCTGCTGTCGATCATCGAGAGTCTGCGCAATGCCGCGGCAACCCAGGTCGCCATGTCGATCCGGGTGGTGCCGACGCAGCTGACGAGTGGCAACGAAGATCACGCTCAGATCCTCGCCGCGTATACCCGGCGCGATGCTGACGCGGCGGTCACGATGGTCGAGCGGCACCTCCGCTCGACCATCGAAGCGATCGAGAGCTACGAACGCATCCGCACAAGCGGATGACCGCGATGGGGGTGCGCGCGGGCTTACCCTTGGCCTGTGAGCGCAATCCCACAGGAACGAGTGGACGAGCTAAGGGGTCGCATCGGCCGGGTCGGCGTCTGGCTCGGCCCGATCGGTCTCGCGCCGGCGGAGGAGGAGCGTGCGGCCATCGCGCGTATCGAGCAACTGGGGTACGGCGCGGCGTGGTTCGGCGAGTCGCCGCTCAACCGCGAGGCGCTGTCACACGCGGCCCTGCTCCTTGGCGCGACCGAGCGACTCGTCGTGGCCACCGGCATCGCCAACATCTGGGTGCGCGACGCGACGGCCGCGATCAACGGCGCGAACACGCTCAACGAGGCATACGAGGAGCGCTTCGTGCTGGGCATCGGCGTCAGTCATGCCCCGATCGTGAACTCGCGCGGGCACGACTACGGCAAGCCGCTGACAGTGATGAGCAGGTATCTGGAGGCGATGGACAAGCACACCTACTCGGCACCGTCGCCGGCGCATCCCTCACCTGTCGTGCTCGCGGCGCTTCGGCCGAGGATGCTCGAACTCGCGCGCGACAGGACGGCTGGAGCGCATCCCTACTTCGTCCCGCCCGCACATACCGCCAGGGCCCGTGAGATCCTCGGCGCGCGGCCGTTGCTCGCTCCCGAGCAGGTGGTCGTGCTGGAGACAGAACCCGCTCGTGCGCGCGAGATCGGCCGTGAGCACATGGGGCCGTATCTGCGGCTGCCCAACTACGTCAACAACCTCCGGACGCTCGGCTACGACGATGCCGACTTCGCCGATGGCGGCAGCGAGCGACTCGTCGATGCGATCGTGGCGTGGGGCGACGAGGAAGCGATCGCCGGGCGGGTGCGCGAGCACCTCGACGCCGGCGCAGACCACGTCGCAGTGCAGGCCTACGCCGCGAACGGCGGCGCGGCGCTCGGGCCGCTTGAGCGCCTTGCTCCGGCGCTGCTCGGGCTGTAGCGGCTGTCAGCTGGGCGACTGGGGCGCATGAGGCCCGGGCGCGGGCCTGAGTAGCTTGTCGGGAACGGAGACGATGAGTTTCGCGTCGCCGCGCAGTCTGCACCCCTAGACGTCCACCCCGCTGACGAAGGACCATCCCACCTCACCATGCCCTCCAGTACTCGTCCCGCCTCCCGCTTCGTCCGCCTCGCGCGCGTCTGCAACGCGCATCGCTGGCGCACGTTCGGCGCGTGGCTGCTCGCGCTGATCGTGCTCCAGGTGGTCGCCTCCGGCGTGGGTGTGAAGCAGATCTCGAGCTTCCGCCTGCCCGGCACCGAAAGTCAGCGCGCGTACGACCTGCTGGCCCAGCACTTCCCGGCCGCCAAGGGCGACACCGACCAGATCGTCTTCAAGGCCCGCAGCGGCACGCTGACTGACAGCGCGAACCGGACGCGGATCGACGCGGCGCTGAAGAAGGTCGCCGCCCAGAAGCCTGTGGCGCGCGTCGAGAGCCCGTTCTCGCGCGGGGGGCAGCTGACCAAGGACAAGCGCATCGGCGTCGCCTTCCTGACGTACACGAAGAGCACCAACGACATCAAGCCGACGACGCTCGAGAAGATCGAGAACGCGGCGTTCACCGCGCGCAGCCCGGCGCTGCAGGTCGAGCACGGTGGCCCGGGGGCGGAGGTCGTGCGCTTCAGCAACAGCCAGGGCCCGTCGGAGTTCTTCGGGATCATCGCCGCCGCGATCGTCCTTCTGATCACGTTCGGCTCGCTGGTGGCAGCCGGGCTGCCACTGCTGGCGACGATGCTCGCGCTCGGCACGACGCTCGGCGTCATCACGCTCATCAGCCACCTGGTCGACACGCCGGACTTCGCCACGCAGCTGGCGTCGCTGATCGGCCTCGGCGTCGGCATCGACTACGCGCTGTTCGTCGTCACGCGCTTCCGCGCGGAGGTCAGGAGCGGGCGCGATCGCGACGAGGCGATCGAGATGGCGATCGACACCGCCGGCCGCACGGTGATGTTCGCGGCCATCACCGTCGTCATCGCCCTGCTCGGCCTGCTGCTGCTCGGCCTGAGCTTCATGCAGGGCGTGGCGCTCGGCGCGGCGACAGCCGTCCTCGCGACGATGTTCGCCGCCCTGACCGTCATCCCGGCGCTCATCGGCGGGTCCGGCAACTTCTTCGACGGCGTGCTGCGCGAGTTCGACGCCCGCGGCGGCTACCGCTTCTGGGGCATCAAGCGGCGCGTGCCGATCCTGGGCAGGAAGTTCCGTGCCCGGCGGGCCGCCCGTCGCGAGCGCAGGCGCGCCGACGGCCACGGCTGGGAGCGCTGGTCGCACGCCGTCCAGGCTCGTCCGTGGGCGGCCGTCGCCGTCTCGGTGGCGCTGCTCCTGGGGCTCGCGGTGCCCGCGTTGCACATGCGCCTGGGCTCCAGCGACGCCGGCGTGGATCCGCCGAACACGACGACGCGCAACGCCTACAAGCTGATCGAACAGGGCTTCGGCGCGGGCACGAACGGCTCGTTCCTCCTGGTCGCCGAGCTCGCCCGCAAGGGCGACAAGGCAGCGGCCGAGCAGATCGCCGCGGAGGTGAAGAAGGACAAGGACTTCACGTTCGTCGCGCCGCCGTCGGTCTCGCCCGACGGCAAGGTGGCGATCATCACCGCCTACCCGCGGACCGGCCCGCAGGACAAGGCAACAACGGACACGCTCACGCGGCTGCGCGACGACGTCGTGCCGAAGGTCGAGCCCCAGGTCCATGCCCGCATCGAGGTCGGCGGCTTCACGGCGTCCGCCGAGGACTTCTCACACGTGGTCGCCGGCAAGCTGCCGCTCTTCGTCG
>JAWVFZ010000447.1:0-7625 GCA_033855555.1 Solirubrobacteraceae bacterium | reverse complement strand
AGCCTCATGCCGATCCCCGATCCATACCCCGCCGTCTGGATGTTAGGCCGCCTCCCGCGTTCCCGCGGGAACGCCGGCAGCGCCCTCCGGGTCCGGCTGGAGCGTCATTTCGAGCACCGCTTCGACGGCATTGCCGAGCTCCAGTGGCTCCCCCATCCAGCCCGGCACGGTTGCCCCTGGGGCAGGCGCGACACCCTGCCGCCGCTGGCGCGCGAGCAGACTGACGCAGTCACCGCGCGCGCGGCGTGGGACGTCACGGAGACGGCGCCCTGACGGGTCCAGGAAGGCGAGGGTCCCGTCGCGCGTGCGCTCGACGACCCAGCCGCCCTCATGGACCAGACGGTGGTGACGGCGGCACAGCTGAACGAGGTTGCCCAGCTCGGTGTGCCCGCCGCGGGCCCAATGCTCGATGTGGTGTGCGTCCACCCAGCGCTCGCAGGTGCATCCCGGGAACCGGCAGCCACCATCGCGCGCCTTGAGCGCGCGTCTGAGCGCCGGCGGGATCGAACGCGTCTTGCGACCGACGGAGAGCGCCTTGCCCTCCCGCTCCAGCACCGGGACGATGCCGGCGTCGCAGCACAGGCGCCGGGCGGTCTCGCGAGCCAGCATCGGACCGGCCTCGAGCTCGCAACGCGCGGACGACGCCGCCGGCAACTCGGGCGCGGGATCTGCGAGCGTCGCGGCATCGACGTGCACGACCACCTGGTAGCGATCGCCGGCGGTGCGCTCGCGCGGGCCACTCGTAAGCAGCGAGTCGGCGAGGACCACCAGGGCGTCGGCGTCCCGTTCGCGCCGGCTGACCGGGTCAGGCGTTCCCGCGGGAACGTCCTGCGGTGCGTCGGCGTGCTCGAGCGCCTCACGCGCTGCGTCGAGGGAGCGAGCGAGCAGCGCACCGTCCTCCGCCGGCAGCCGCCCGCGCAGCGTCCACGAGCCGTCTTCGTTCTGGTCGACCGTGAGGAAGCGTGCGTCGATCGCGCGCTGCGCCTCGGCGCGGGTGACTCCGCGATAGCCCGCGACGATCCGCTCGAGCTGCGTCGCCGTCGCGTAGCGCGCGAGGTCGAGCAGCTCCTGTTCGAGCGCGACGTTCTCCACGCGGGTGACCGCGCGCACCTTCGAGTAGCTCAGCTCGCCACGCGCGAACGCGGCGTGGACGAGGGCCAGCGGCTCGAGCGCCCGCGCGACGCGGACATGCTCGCGGGCGGTCCCGCGCGCGATGGAGCATCGCCACGCCAGCCAGTGCGCGCAGGAGGCCATGCCCCACTCCGCCCAGCCTTCGCGCCGGTCGAATTCGGCCACCATGTCGAGCCACTCGCAGACGGCCGCGTCGATGTGGGCGGCGAGCCGCTGGATCTCGTCGCCAAGTTCTTCGTTCGTCAGGTTGCACACGAACATATGTTCGCACGCAATCCGGATGGAAGATCGCGGCTGCAACAGGGGATCGGCACAATCCGCGTTCTTGGGCCGCCATGCTGACGTCATGCCGCCACTGACCGGGCCCGTCGTCGCCCCCGGCAGCCTCGCGCGGTTGCCCCAACCGGTTCTGAAGGTCGACGACCTCGTACTGCGTCCGTGGGAGGCGTCGGACGCGGGCGCCGTGGCGCGGGCCTACTCCGACCCGGGCATCCGGCAGTGGCACGTGCGATCGATGAGCGAGGACGAGGCGCGGGCGTGGATCGAGGGCTGGCCCGATCGATGGGCACAGGAGAGCAGAGGCGGCTGGGCCATTTCGGATGGGTCCGGCTTGCTCGGGCAGATCAGCCTGCGCCGCTTGCACCTGGCGGAGGGGCTCGGCGAGCTGTCCTACTGGGTGCTCCCTGCGGCACGCGGCCATCGAGTCGCGACCCGGGCCTTGTGCACGCTGACCGCGTGGGCATTCGATGAGCTCAAGCTGCACCGGCTCGAACTCGCCCACTCACTCATGAACCCGGCGTCATGCCGTGTGGCGGCGAATGCCGGCTACCTGCCGGAGGGGACCAAGCGGCGCGAGGGGCTGCACACCGATGGCTGGCACGACATGCACTTTCACGCCCGCCTGAGCGACGACCCGCCGCCGTCCAGCCGCTAACCCGCCGCGCCGACGGCGTGGACGCCACCGTCGGCATGAAGGATCTCGCCGGTGACGGCGCGCGCGAGCGGTGAGAGCAGGAAGAGGCACGCGTCGGCGACGGCCGTTGCGTCGTCCATGTCCCACCCCAGCGGGGCGGTCCGCTCCCAGAGCCCGCCCAGGTCTTCGAAGCCGTCGATGTTCCGGGCCGCGATGGTGTTGAGCGGGCCAGCGGCCACGAGGTTGCAGCGCACCCCGCGTGGCCCGAGGTCGCGGGCCAGGTAGCGGCTGACCGACTCGAGCGCGGCCTTCGACACGCCGGCCCAGTCGTAGGCCGGCCAGGCGACGCTGGCGTCGAAGTCGAGGCCGACGACGGCGCCCTTGGAGCGCTCGAGCAGCGGCAGCAGCGCGCCGGTCAGCGCCTTGAGGCTGAACGCGCTCGTTTGGAAGGCCACGACGGCCGACGCGGCAGGCGCCGTGAGGAAGTTCCCGCCCAGGGCGTCGGGCGGGACGAAGGCGATCGCGTGCAGCAGGCCGTCGAGCCCGTCCCAGCGCTCTTCGATCTGGGCGGCGACTGCGGCGAGTTGCTCTTCGTCGTTCACATCGAGCTCGAGCACGTCGGGCTCGCCCGGCAGGCGCTTCGCGATGCGCTCGGTGATGCGCATGCCGCGCCCGAAGCCCGTGAGCACGACCTCGGCGCCCTCGTCGAGCGCCCGTCCGGCGACGGCGTAGGCGATCGATCCTTCCGTGAGGACCCCGGTGATGAGCAGGCGCTTTCCTTCGAGGAGCATCAACGGACCCTACGCGTGGCTGACGGGCCGGTTGCGCCGGTTCGACATGGTTGGGCGAAGTGTCGAACCGGGTAGCCGAGGGCCATGGCCGAGATCACGCCCTACCGCGACGGCCCGCTGCTCGTGCGCGGCCCCTTCACGCTGCGCGACCAGGACGGTGCCGAGATCGAAGTCGTCCGCGAGACGGTCGCGCTGTGTCGCTGCGGCAAGTCGCGGATGCGGCCGTTCTGCGACGGGACGCACAAGCTCGTGCGCTTCCGTGCGCCGAGCGGCGTCGAGAACGGCCGCGAGAGCGCTACCTGAGTGCCTCCGCGAAATGGCCCGGCCTGAAGCCGCGGCGCTCGCCGAGCGGCGCCAGGCGGTCGAGCAGCAGGCGCTGCAGGAACGGCGGCGGGTTCAGTAGGACCGCCATGTCGCGGTAGGACTTGAGCAGGACGGCGCCGGCGAGGATCCCGCGCCAGCCCTTGGGCACTCCGAACGAGCTGACGAGCCCGGCCCGGGACATCGCGGCGACATCGGTGAGGAACTCGGCAAGCGTCATCCCGGGTTCGACCTCGGTGGTCATGTGCAGCTCCGCGGTGCCGCTGTTGCGATAGGCGTGGCGCGTTCCCGCCGGGATCACGGCCGTCTCACCCGCACGCTTGACGACCTTCTTGCGCCCGAGCGTGAAGGTGCACTCGCCCGTCAGGACGGTGAAGCGCTCCTCCTGGGATGGGTGCACGTGCGGCGTGACGCCGCCGCCCGGATCGACCCATGCCTCGACCAACAGGACTTCGGGCGCGATCTGGCGGAAGCTGTAGCGCTGCTTGAGGACCGGGTCCTCGATCACCTGTTCCGACATCGCCCTCTCCTAACCTAGTGGTCGTTAGCTGTATAACCGAATGATCGTTAGGTTGTCAACACCGAACACACCCCGCCGACGCCTCTCCGCCGCAGCGCGGCGCGAGGTGATCGAACAGGCGGCGACCGAGGTCTTCGCCGAGCGCGGCTACCAGGGCGCCTCGATCGACGAGATCGCGCGGCGCTCGGGCGTGTCGCCGCCGGTGGTCTATGACCACTTCGCCTCCAAGGAGGAGCTGCACCGCCGGCTGCTCGAGCGACAGCGCGACGAGCTGGTCGCGTTCTGGGCCGCCCGGATGCCGATCCCCGAGGGCACGAGCGCGCTCGAAGGCCTGCTCGACGCGTACTTCGCCTACGTGGAGGCGCACCCGTACGCCTACCGGATGTACTTCCGCGACACGACTCACCGCGACATCCAGCAGCAGGGAACGCGGCTGCTCGCGACGATCCTCGCCCAGCAGCCCGGCTGGGAGGACTCGGGCGAGGCCGAGCTGGAGATGGCCACGGAGGTCATGCGGACGGGGCTCATCGGGCTTGCGCTGTGGTGGCAGGAGCACCCCGGCGTCACCCGCGCCGCCGTCGTCGCGGCCGCTATGCGTGCGCTGTCGATGGCGTCGCCGCGCGCAGCGAGCTGACGCCGCTCTCCCAGCAGCCGAGCAGGTGGCGGGCCCAGCGGCCTTCGAGCTCGGCCAGCGCGCGGGCACCCCACAGGATCTGGCCGGTGAGCTGCGGCTCCATGCGGGCGAGACCGCCCGCGAGATCGACCGCGGCGATGCTCTCGTGCACGGCGTCGGCCTCGACATGCTCGTCGAAGAACGGCGTCGCGGCCTCGAGCCCGAGCCGGCGCAGCCCGCGCGCGTAGCGGCCATTGGGGATCGAAGAGGTCATCTCGAACAGCGCGAGGTGGCCGACGATCCCGCCGCGCCAGCGACGGTGCAACCCCATCAGCGACATCAGGTTCACCGTCGCGAGCGTCACGCCCGGGATGCGGTCCAGCTGCGCGCCGTAGGCCGCGTCGAGCCCCGCCGCGTCCATCGCGCCCGCGAACAGCTGCGCGTGGATGCGGTCCGCGCGCCCGCCGCCGTACTCGTCGGCCTGGATCTCCACCAGCGCCGCCTTCGGCGGGCCCGACAGGCGTGCGATCGCCCAGGAGTGGGGATCGGCCTCCTTCAGCTGGTAGCCGGAGCGATGCACCAGGAACTCGAGCACCTGCTCGCGCGTGGCGTCGCGCTCGACGTACGTCGACAGCGACGGCGCGTCGTCGGCCTCCTCGATGGCGCGCAGCGCCAGATCCATCGCCTCCGGCTCGACGTCGGGATCGTCCTCGGGCGGCCCGAGCGCATCGAACAGCCCGGCCTCGAAGATCGCCTCGAGCTCGGCGCGCAACGCGAGCAGCGATGGCTCCCATTCCCAGCGCTCGTCGACGCGGTCGAAGCCGCGGTAGTGCAGCTCGTAGAGGACGTAGAGCGCGAGCTGGAGGTCGTCGTCGCTGAGCGGGTCAGCGACGTCCGGCAGGACGATCGGAGGCAGCCGTCCAGCCGGACCCGTCAGCTCGTACAGAAGCGTCGCGGTCAGCGGGCCACGCGCTTGGGACAACTTGGGCACGCGAACGCTGTACCCGTCAGCAGCCTTCCAGGAAACGGCCGGCAAGCCACGCGGTGGCCGCGCGCGCGTCGCCGGGCGCGGCCTCGCGCGTGCGCATCGCGCCGTTGCGCGCGGCCAGCTCGCGGGCGACCGCCAGGTGCGGGCCCCCGCCGAGCCGCTCCGCATAGGGCTCGAGCTCGTCGATCAGGGCGAGCAGGCGCTCGCGGATCGGAACCATCTCACCGCGGCGCAGGTCGGCGAACTCGCCTTCGACGCCATGGCGGGCCGCGGCCCAGCGGTTCTCCTCGATGCGCCACGACGGCGCCCAGTCACCGCTGTCGGCGCGCTCGGCCAGCTGCGCGACGAGCGCATGGGCGACGGCCGCGACCGCCGCGGCCTCGGCGACCGTCGCCTGCGTGTCGGGTACGCGCAGCTCGAGCGTCCCGAAATGGGGATGCGGACGCAGTTCGAACCACCACTGCCCGGGCTCGGGCAGGCGCCCCGTCCGCGCTCCCCAGCGCAGGTCCTCCGCCCAGGCATCCCAGGACGCGATCGGCGGCGGCATCCCCTGGCGCGGCAGCATGTCGGCGAGCGTCGGGCGAAACGACGCCATGCCCGTGTCACGCCCGTCGTAGAACGGCGCGTTGGCGGCCAGCGCCGCCAGCTCCGGGAGGTGGGCGCGCAGCGCGTTGTAGACCGCCAGCGTCCGGTCGGCCCCGCCGACCGCGACGTGGATTTGCAGCGCGAAGACGAGCTGCCGCCGGGCGATCGGGCCGTACTCGCGCTCCATCGCGGCGTAGCGCCGGCCGCCGCTCAAAACGCCCTCGGGCGCGGCGAAGGGATGCACGCCGGCACCGGCCAGCAGCGCGATCCCGTCGGTCGCCGCCGCCGCGTCGCGCCGGGCGGCGGCGAGCTGGACCGCGAGGTCGGCGACGCTACGCGCCGGCGGAGTCACGAGCTCGAGCTGCGCCGCCGGAAACTCCCGCTTGAAACGCGGATCGCCGTCGACGCGCGCGAGCACCTCGCCCGCGACCGGCGCGAGGTCGTGCGTGACCGGATCGAGGAGCATCAGCTCCTCCTCGATGCCGACCGTCAGCGGCTCGACGGCGTCAAACGCCGCTCGCAGCGCGGTACCGTCGAGTGGGGGCGTTTGTGTGGCCATGGCGTCGGGAATTTCGGATTCCGGATGAA
This sequence comes from Solirubrobacteraceae bacterium, assembly GCA_033855555.1. Taxonomy (GTDB): domain Bacteria; phylum Actinomycetota; class Thermoleophilia; order Solirubrobacterales; family Solirubrobacteraceae; genus AC-49. Next base: position 1,175 of record JAWVFZ010000447.1, on the reverse strand, counting down.
GATCTTCACCCTTCCGGGCGTCTTTCAACCGCGCAGTGACACATGGATGCTCGTCGACGCCGTGCGGGCGACGACGCTTTCACCGCGCGCGCGGGTGCTGGACCTGTGCACGGGCTCCGGGGCCGTCGCAGTCGCGGCCGCGCTCCGGGGTGCCCGCTCGGTGACGGCGATCGACGTTCACCGGCGCTCGGCCTGGACGGCGCGGATGAATGCACGCGTCAACGGGGCGCGCGTACGCGGCCTGCACGGCGACCTGTTCGCTCCTGTCGCCGGCGAGCGCTTCGACCTCATCACCGCCAACCCGCCCTACGTGCCCGCGCCGCCGGAGATCGCGCCGGAGCGCGGCGACCGCGCATGGAACGCCGGCCACGACGGCCGCGCGGTGATCGACCGGCTCATCGAAGAGCTGCCCGCCCATCTGCGATCCGACGGCGTCGTGCTCCTCGTGCAGTCGTCGGTCACCGGCACGGCCGAGACCCTGGACCGGCTGCGCGACGCCGGTCTGGAGCCGGACATCGTCCTGCGCCGCCGTGGGCCGCTGGGCCCGATCCTCGCCTCGCGCGCCGGCTACCTCGCCGGCAGGGGGCTGCTGCCCGGGGCGCTCCCGGAGGAGGAGGTCGTCGTCATCCGGGGTACTCGTAGAACCCGCGCCCGGTCTTCCGGCCGTGATGGCCGGACACCACCATCCGCTTCAGCAGCGGAGGCGGCGCGTACTCGGGTTGCTTGAACTCCTCGTAGAGCGAGTCGGAGACCGCGTAGAGCACGTCGAGGCCGATGAAGTCGCAGAGCGTGAGCGGCCCCATCGGGTGGCCCGCGCCGAGCTTCATCCCGTCGTCGATGTCCTCCCGCGAGGCGAAGCCCTCCTCGACCATGCGGACCGCGGCCATCAGGTACGGCACGAGCAGCATGTTCACGATGAACCCCGAGCGGTCCTTGGTGCGGATCGGGTGCTTGCCGATCTGCTGCGCGAAGGCCTCTGCGCGTGTCACGACCTCGCTGTCGGTGTCGATCCCGATGACGATCTCGACGAGCTTCATCACCGGCACCGGCGAGACGAAGTGCAGCCCCAGGACACGCTCGTGGTCCTGGGTCCACGATGCGATCTGGGCGATCGGGATCGAGGACGTGTTGGAGGCGAGGATCGCGTCGGGCGTCAGAGCGTCGAGGCGCTGGAA
>JAWVFZ010000446.1:0-5256 GCA_033855555.1 Solirubrobacteraceae bacterium | reverse complement strand
GCCGATGTCGAGACCCGCTACCGGCGGCGCGAGCTCGACCTGATGGCCAACGAGGAGGCGCGCGAGATCTTCATGGCGCGGGCGAAGATCGTCACCGCGGTCCGCCGCTACCTCGACGACAGCGGGTTCGTCGAGGTCGAGACGCCGGTGCTGCAGTCGCTCTACGGCGGCGCGCTCGCCACCCCGTTCACGACGCACTTCAACGCGCTCGACCAGACGATGTACCTGCGCATCGCCACCGAGCTGTACCTCAAGCGCTGCATCGTCGGCGGCCTGGAGCGCGTCTACGAGATCGGCAAGGACTTCCGCAACGAAGGCCTGTCGCCCAAGCACAACCCCGAGTTCACGATGGTCGAGTGGTACGAGGCCTACGCCGACTACACCGATGAGATGCGCCGGATGGAGGAGATCGTCCACGCCGCGGCGCAGGCTGTCGGCTACGAGGGCGAGGTCGACCTGACGCCACCGTGGCGCCGCGTGACGCTGCGCGACGCGATCCGCGAGCAAACCGGGATCGACGTGCTCGCCCACCGCGAGCGCGACGCGCTCGCCGGCGAGGTCAGGGCAAAGGGGCTCGAGCTGGCAGACCTCGACGAGCGCACGTGGCCGCAGCTGGTCGACGACCTGCTGTCGAAGTTCGTCGAGCCCGGGTTGCAGGAGCCGACCTTCATCTGCGACTACCCGGTCGAGCTGTCGCCGTTCGCCAAGGCGCATCGCAGCGAGGAGGGCCTGGTCGAGCGCTTCGAGGCGTTCGTCTACGGCATGGAGATCGCCAACGCCTTCACCGAGCTCAACGATCCCGACGACCAGCGCGCGCGCTTCGAGGCGCAGGTCCGCTACGGCGAGTCCGGCGACGAGGAGGCCCAGCCCTACGACGAGGTCTACGTCCAGGCGCTGGAGCAGGGCATGCCGCCCACGGGCGGCGTCGGCCTCGGCATCGACCGCCTGACGATGGTCCTCACCGGGAAGCGATCGATCCGCGAGGTCGTGCTGTTCCCGGCGATGAAGGACGTGTAGCGGTGGCGCTGGGGAACGCGTCGGCGGCCGCGCCCCTCAATCCAGCTTGCGGTCCATCGCCCAGCGGCTCAGCTCGTGGCGATTGGTGAGCTGAAGCTTGCGCAGCACCGCGGTGACATGGGCCTCGACGGTCTTGGCGCTGATGCCGAGGTTGAACGCGACCTCTTTGTAGAGGTAGCCGCGGGCGATCAGCCGTAGGACCTCCTGCTCGCGCGGGGTGAGCTGCGAGAGCTCGTCGTCGGGTGTCGGATCGCCCCGGAATGCATCCAGCACGAATCCCGCCAGCTTTGGCGAGAAGACGGCGTCGCCGTCGGCGACGCGCTCGACTGCGGCGGCGAGCTCGTCGGCGCTGATCGTTTTCGTCACGTACCCGCGCGCGCCGGCTCGGATGACCGCGATGACGTCCTCGGGCGCGTCTGAGACCGAGAGTGCGAGGAAGCAGGTGTCGAGGCCCGCCGCCAGGCAGCGGCCGACGACCGCGACGCCGCCGCCGTCGGGCATGTGGACGTCGAGCAGCACCACGTCGGGGCGCGCGGCGCCGATCAGCGTCACGGCCTCCTCGACGGTTCCAACGTCGCCGACGATCTCGACGCGCCCCTCGAGCTCCGAGCGCACCCCGGCGCGGAAGAGCGCATGGTCGTCGACGAGCACGACACGCCTCAGGGTGGTCAAGGGAGCACCAGCTCCACCTCGGTGCCGTGCCCGGGAGCGCTGCGCACCTCGGCGCGGCCGCCGTGGCGGGCCATGCGGCCGACGATCGACTCGCGCACGCCGCGGCGATCGGCAGGCACCGCGCCGGGGTCGAAGCCCGCGCCGCGGTCGCGGACGAAGACCTCGGCGCGCTGCTCGGAGGCCTCGGCGTAGACGTCGATGCGCCCGGCGTCCGCGAACTTCGCGGCATTCACCATCGCCTCGCGCGCCGCGGCCACCAGTGCCGCGGTGTCGTCGTCGAGCCCGCGGTCGCCCACGCAGACAACCTCGATCTCGATGCCGTGCTGGGCCTCGACCTCCGTCGCCGTGCGCAGGAGTGCGCCATGCAATGTGTCGGCCGCCGCCGTTGCGTCCTGGTTCAGCCATGCGCGCAGGTCGCGCTCCTGGCGGCGGGCGAGCTGGGCGACCTCGGAGGGGTCGTCGGAGCGGCGCTGGATCAGCGCCAGCGTCTGCAGCACCGAGTCGTGCAGGTGCGCGGCCACCTCGGCGCGCTCCTGGGCCCGGATCCGCGCGGTGCGCTCGGCGGTCAGCGCCTGGGCCATCCGCAGCCACCAGGGGCCGAACAGCATGACGCTGCCCGCCAGGACGACGATCACCGCGAAGGCGAACGACTGCAGGTTCCCGAGGTGAGGTAGCGCCGACGCCACCAGGATGGCGCCCACGACCATGAGCCCGGCGCCAACCCGCCCGCGGTGTGACAGCCCCAGCAGGCCGCTTCGCCACAGCACCATGGCGGTCCCGGCGCCGGCCCCGATCGGCAGCGCGACGGGCGCGTCGGCGCCCGCCGCGACGGCCACGGCAGCGGCGATGGCGCCGGCTCCGAGGCCCTCGCGCCAGCTCGCTCCGGCCTCGCTGAGGATCGCCGTCGGGTCGGCGTGCTCGGGCTCGGCGCTCGCCGAGGTCATCGAGACGTAGGCGAGCCCGTACAGGGCCACGCCGATCCCGCCGGCAAGCGTCAGCAGGATGAACACGACGCGCACGAAGCGCACGCTCACGCCGAAATGGCGGGCGATGCCCGCGCAGACGCCCGCGAGCACCTTGCCCTCGCGCTCCAGCCGCGGGATCCCGCCGGTGGCCGTTGCCATCGAAGCCGACACTAGCGCCGCCTGGCCAGCCCGCTGGTGAGCAGGATCAGGCCGACGCCGCCGAGGAACACCGGGATCAGCGCGCCGAACGTGACGCCGCCCGCGAGGATCCACGCGCCGAGGGCGACGAGCACGAGGCCCGCCGCCAGGGACGCGGGGGAGAAGCTCGGTCGCGAGGTCACAGCCGGCTCCAGCCGCGGTGGGTCAGCTCGGCCATCGGCGCGGGCGCCCGGACGACGACGACGCGGCCGAGGCCGACGTCGGCGTCGAGCTGCAGCACGCCGCCGCCCGAACCGGCGGCGCGGGTGGTCGTACGGGTGACGTCCAGGCCTTCGGAGTGGCGGCCGAGGACATCGAGCTTGCCGGCCCCGCTGCGGGCGTTTGTCTCGACGGTGATGCCCTGCGGGACGCGGATCACGAGATCGCCCATGCCGACGCGCGCGTGCACCGAGCGGACCTCGCCGTCCGCGAGCCGCAGGTTTTGCAGGTCCAGTCGCAGGCGGCCGGCCGCGAGGTCGTAGCGGTCGTTCAGCTCCGCTGCGCTTGCCACGGCGACGTCGCGGTCGCCCCAGCCACCGCGCAGGTGCACGTCGGCCGCCTGCAGGAAGGCGACACCGCCCGCCAGCAGGAGTGCCGGGACGATCAGCCACGGCGCGCCGCCGGCGAACGCGGCGACGACAAGCACGGCGCCGAGCGCGAGGATCGCGATTCCGGCCGCCGTGTCCCATGCGAGCACGTCGGTGGCGCCGAGGACGGCGGCTATGGCGAGCGCGATCAGCGAGGCGCCCAGTACAGCGCGCCCGGTCCCCGACCTCCAGGGCAGGCGCAGGCGCTTGATGATCGGTGGGGTGCCGCCCTCGCCGGGCAGCAGGACTGCCGCGGCGAAGTAGGCGAAGAAGCCGGCGCCGCCGAGGCATGCGAGGACGACGAACACGATGCGCACGACGTTGGCGTCGACGCCGAGGTAGCGGCCGAAGCCGGCGGCGACGCCGGTCAGCAGGCGGCCCTCCTTCACGCGCTCCAGGCGGCGCGGGGGCGGTGGTGTTGCGGTGGTCTGGGTGGTGGTCTCGGTCATGTCGTCAGGGTGGACTCAAAGCGGGCCCGCGACCATTGGGAATCTCCCTTAGGGGATGATCCCGGGTGATGTTCGAGCGATACACGTCCTCGGCTCGCCAGGTGATCGTCTTCGCCCAGGAGGACGCGCGGCTGCTGCGCCATAACGCGATCGGCACGGAGCATCTCCTCATCGGCATCCTGCGCGACGACGTCGGTAACGGTGGACGCGCGCTGCGCGGGCTCGGACTGACGGCGGCGCAGGTGCACGAGCGGGTCGCGGCGATGCTCCCGGCCGGCGATCTGGCGACGGCGGGACAGATCCCCTTCACGCCGCGCGCGCAGCGCGTCCTTGGCCGCGCGGACGCGGAGTCGCTCAGCCTCGGCCACGAGGGCGTCGGCACCGAGCATCTGCTGCTCGCGCTCGCACGCGAGGGCGACGGGATCGCGATGCGCGTCCTGGGCGAGCACGGGATCGGCGAGGAGGCGCTACGCGACGCCGTGCGCCGCACGCTCGACGAGCCGGTGCCCGACGCGGTCGCCGACCGCCCGGCGTCCCCGCCGCCCTCAGGATCGGGCCTGCGGCGCGCGCAGCCGTTCGCTTCGCTTCCGGACTCCGCACAGGTGCCGCTGGCGCCCGATGCCCGCAAAGTCTTGGGCCGCGCTCTGGCCGCCGCGCTGGAGGAAGGCCGGGACGAACTGACGGCCGAGGATCTGCGCCGGGCATTGACCTCCGGTTGACCTCGGGTTGCCCCTACTGGGGACGGCGGGCGCCGTTGGTAGACTGAGTCATGTTCCGCTGCAGGACCCGATCCCCCTATCGAAGCCGCCGCGGCGGCCGAGGAAGAGGATTGATCGGGCGCTTTGTAGTCCCCACGACCGTCCCGGACCACGCCGCAACCAGTAATCAGTAAGGGAGTCCCATGTTCGAGCGATTCACAGAACGAGCCCGCCAGGTGGTCGTTCTCGCGCAGGAGGAAGCGCGAACGCTCAAGCACAACTACATCGGCACCGAGCACATCCTGCTCGGCCTTCTTCGTGAGGAAGAGGGGCTTGCCGCGCGCGTCCTCGAGTCGCTCGACATCACCGTCGAGCGCGTCCGCGCCCAGGTCGTCCGCATCGTGGGATCCGGCGAGGAGGTCACCTCCGGCCAGATTCCGTTCACCCCACGAGCCAAGAAGGTCCTCGAGCTGGCGCTGCGCGAGGCGCTGAGCCTTGGACACAACTACATCGGCACCGAGCACATCCTGCTTGGGCTCGTTCGCGAGAACGAGGGCGTCGCCGCGCGCATCCTGCTCGACTTCGACGCAGACTCCGAGAAGATCCGCAACGAGGTCATCCGCATGCTCTCCGGGCCCGGTGGGCGCCGGCAGGGCGGTAGCCAGGGCGC
>JAWVFZ010000445.1:0-12734 GCA_033855555.1 Solirubrobacteraceae bacterium | reverse complement strand
ACAGCGCATGCGCGACGTCCGCCCGTGCGGGGATCAGCTCGGCGAGCGACCGCGGGCCGTGCAGGAGGTAGCGGTCCCAGCCGCGCACGCGCATCCAGATGTCGTCGGGGCGGCGCGCGCGCACGATCGCCAAGCCGTCCTCGACAACCCGCTCCGTCGGCGCCGGATGGCTCGTCAACAGCAGCGGCTCATGGCCGCGCGCGACGAGCCCGTCCGCCAGCTCGCGGATGACGCGCTCGGTCCCGCGGCGCACCTCGGGCCAGTAGCAGGGGTGCAGCATCGCTATGCGCACGGGCGGCATCCTCCCGCACTATTCTCCGGCGCCACATGGCCACCACTGACCTCCTCGAGCGAGCGCGCAACCACAGCTGGTACCACGTCATGGAGCTCGCGGACGGCGAGGTCACCGACGGCTGGTTCGACCTGCGGCCGTTCATCCACCACTACGGGATCCCGGAGCGCCTCGACGGCCTGCGCGTGCTCGAGATCGGCACCTGGGACGGCTTCTGGGCCTTCGAGCTCGAGCGCCGCGGCGCGAGCGAGGTCGTCGCGCTGGACCTCGACGACGAGGCCGACCTGGACTGGCCGGCGCGCCGGCGCCCGCTGCAGTACAGCGACGTCAAGCGCGGCGACGGGTTCCGGCTGGCGAAGGAGATCCGCGGTTCGAACGTCGAGCGCGTCAACTGCAGCGTCTACCACGCGACGCCCGAGGAGCTGGGCACGTTCGACCTCGTCTTCTGCGGCTCGGTGCTCGTCCACCTGCGCGACCAGCTGCTCGCGCTGGAGCGGATGGCGAACCTCTGCTCCAACCAGCTGATCCTCGCCGAGGAATACGACCGCCGCGCGAGCCTCGTGCCGTTCAGCGCCTCGCGCTACATGGCCGACCGCGACCAGGCCGTCGTGTTCTGGCTGCCCTCCAAGCGGACGTGGCGCAAGATGGCCTGGACCGCCGGCTTCGACCGTGTCGAGCAGAAGGGCACGTTCGGCATGAAGGTCAAGGACGATTTCAGCGTCCCCCACGTCGTGCTGCACGCTTTCAAGCAGTAGCCAGGCGCCCCTCGAAGCCCTCGGGCTCCTGACCGGGAGGGCCGAAGTACTCCACCGGCCGGGCGGGTGCCCCGACCGCCAGGACGTAGGGCGGAAGCTCGCGGCTGACGACCGAGTTGGCGCCGATCACCGTGCGCGTCCCGATCGAGTTGACGACGGTGCACAGCGAGTGGATCTGGACGTCGTCGGCGATCGTGATGGCACGCAGGTCGTAGCCCTGCGCGAGGAACGGCTTGTCGAGATCCTTGTAGCGGTGGCTGCCGTCGTAGATCGACGAGCAGAAGCCCAGCCCGCAGTTGCGGCCGATGTCGATCGTCGAGGAGCACGCGATGATCGCGTTGTAGGTGATGTAGCTGCCTTCGCCGATCGTGATCCGCGCCTCCGGGCGGGCGAGCTCGATGCGGCAGTTGCGCCGGAACTGCACGCCGTTGCCGACGATCAGCGTCCCGCCGTGGGGCGCGTCGACGGTGAACCCCGGGCCGAGGTAGACGGCGCCCTCGAAGACGATCGTCGCGTTCGGGTTCTTGGCCACCACCCAGCGCTTGCGCAGCGCCGAGGCCCAGAACGGGGCCTTGAGGTAGGCGAGGCGCCGCAGGCGCTCCTGGAGTGCACGGCGCACGCGACTCACGGCCGCAGAATACCCCTGCGTGCGAGGGCGACCCGCGACTTCAGCCCGCCACCCGGGCGCCGGTCGTAGAGCACCAGATGCGAGCGTCCGTGGAAGCGCTCGTACCGCAGCAGGCGTCGCGCGGCGGCATGCCGGATCAGGTCGCGCACGGGCAGCTCGTGGTGCAGCGCGGTCTCCCCCGGCTCGGGCTCGAGGAAGTTCACGAGCACCATCCGCGCCGCCGCCTCGAGCCGGCCCACGAACGCGAACGGGTCGGGGACGTGCTCGATCACGTCGAATGCGTAGGCCAGGTCGAAACCGTCCGGTGGCTGCTCGCGGTCGAGGTCGTAGATCCTGGCGTCGCGCCCGCGGCGATCCAAGCGCCAGCGCAGATAGCGCGTCGAGGGGTTGTCGAAGTCCGCGAACGCGACCTCGTAGCCGGCCTCAAGCAACGCGAGGCCGTCGCTGCCGATCCCGCAGCCGTAGTCCAGCAGCCGCGCGCCGGGCCGCACCGCCGCGCGCAGCACGTCCAGATAGGGCTCCTTCGTGCGCGTCATTGCGAACGCGGTCAGGTTGTAGAGGTAGCTTTCGGAGATCCGGTACAGGCTCTCCTCGTCGCCGACGGCGTCGAGCTCCTCGTCGAGCTGGTGCTCGTAGTGCACGAGCCGCTCGTGGTCGTAGGCGTCGCCGAGATAGGCGCGCAGCTCGCGCTCCTCGCGCGCGGGATCGATCACGCGAAGTGCTCCCGCGTGGAGCCCACCACGCGCGCGGGCGCGCCGACTGCGATCGAGTAGTCGGGGATCGCGCCGCGCACGACGCTGTTGGCGCCGATGATGCAGCAGCGCCCGATGTCCGAGCCGCGCAGCACCGCGACGCGCTCGCCGATCCACGTGCCTTCGCCGACACGCACGGGCGAGGAGACCAGCGGGTTGTGCATGACGTTCGGGCGCCCCGCTGCGAACGTGTGGTCCGAGTCGATGATCGTCGTGAAGGCGCCGACCACGACGCCGTCCTCGATCGTCACGGCCTCGGCCGCGCTGATCGTGCAGTAGGGCCGCACGCCGACGTGGTCGCCGATGCGGATCGCGGGGCCGGGTCGATTCCAGGAGGGCTGCTCGGCCGCGAGCCAGAGGCCGTGGAACATCAGCACCGAGGAGCCGATCTCGATCTTGTCGGGATGGCTGATCCAGTCAGGGCGGTGCAGGATCGAATCGGCGCCGAACGCAGCAAACTGGCGGCGGCGCATCGGCGCCGCCAGCCTTCCCCGCCAGACCACCCGCTTCAGCCTGTCCCCCCGCATCGACGGCGCACCATACCCGCAGCACTGCCAGGATTGACGCACATGCCCGCACCGCGCCTGAGCGTCGTCATGCCAACGATGCGCCGCCGCCAGGAGCTCGCGCAGGCGCTCGCGGCGCTCGAGCGCCAGACGCTCCCGCGCGGCGACTATGAGCTCATCCTGGCCGAGGACGCGCTCGCCGATCCGGACGGACCGCGGCCCGAGAGCGACTCCGTGCAGGTGGTGCGCGCCGAGGTCCCCGGCGCATCCGCGGCGCGCAACGCGGGCTGGCGTGCGGCACGGGCGCCGGTGGTCGTCTTCGTCGACGACGACATCCGCGCGCCGCGTGACCTGCTCGATCGCCACCTGGCGCGGCACGCCCGCGGGCCGGCCGGTCGCACCGCGGTGCTCGGGCACGTGCGCTGGGCGCCGGAGCTGACCGTCACGCCGTTCATGCATTGGTTGGATCGCGGCGTGCAGTTCGACTGGGGCACGATCCGCGGCGAGGGCCCGCGCTGGTGGCATTTCTACACCGCGAACGCGTCGGTCGCGCGCGAGCTGCTCGAGCGCGTCGGCGGCTTCGACGAGATCGAGCTGCCGTTCGGCTACGAAGACCTCGACCTCGCGCGGCGCATGAGCGACCACGGGCTCGAGCTCGTCTACGAGCGCCGCGCCGTGGCCGACCATCTGGTGGCGATCACCGAGGAGAGCTTCCGCTCGCGCCTGCCGCGCCTTGCGGCGTCCGAGCTCGTCTTCACCGGGCGCTGGCCCGAGGCCGACTCGTACTTCCGCGACCTCTTCCTGACCTACGCGGGCGCGGCGCCGGCATCTGGGCGCGGGGTTCGCCTGATCCGCTGGATCCCGCGACGAACTCCAAAGCTCGGCCATTACGTCTGGCACAGCGCCGACGCGTACTACTGCCAGCGCCTCGGCCCGGACTTCCTGGCGGAGTGGGACCGGCTGTCATCAGGCGCGGCGCAGGCCCTCTAGGACGGCCGTCGCCCGCGCGTCGTGGCGCGCCGCGGTATGGCGGCGCGCGGTCTTCAACCCAGCCGCGCGCAGGCGCTTGCGCAGCGCCTCGTCGCCGGCAAGCCGCCGGACCTGGGCGGCGAGTGCGGCGGCGTCATCGGCCTCGAAAAGCAGCGCGTTCTCGCCGTCGCGCAGGTACTCGCCCGACCCGCCGCGGCCGGTCGCGACCACGGGCCGCCCGACGCCCATCGCCTCCAGCGGCACGACGCCCCAGGGCTCGCGCCAGCGCACGGGGAACAGCGCGGCGTCGGCGGCGGCGTAGCGGGCGGGCAGCTCGTCGCGCGGCAGGATGCCGGTGAAGCGCACGCGCGCCTCGAGGCGAAGTTCCGCGACGAGCGCGCGCAGGCGCCGCTCGGCTTCGTCGTCGCCCGAGCCGACCACGTCGAGCGTCGCCTCGGCGGGCAGTTGGGCGAGCGCTCGCACGGCGGTGTCGATGCCCTTGCGCTCGTCGATGCGCCCGACGTACAGCAGGCGCCAGGCCCACGGCTGGGCCGGCACTGCTTGTAGGAACTCCTCGCCGACGCCGGCGGGGTTGACCTCGCTCGAGCACGACTCGAGGCCGTGGCGGCGCGCCCGCTCGCGCGTGTACTCGCTGATGAAGACCCAGTGGTCGATCGCCGCCGGAGAGAAGCGCACGGGCGCTCCGCCCAGCGCGCGCCCGAGCGGCGCGAGCGCCCGTCTGCGGCCGGCGAACAGCCGCTGCCACTGGTCCTCGCCCGGTGCGTAGTCCAGCCAGTCGTCGAGCACGAACGCGGCCCCAGGCACGCCGGCGCGCGCCGGGAGCGACAGCGACATCCCGCCCATCGCCCACCATGCGGCGACATCCGGCCGGAAGTCCGCGATGTGGCGGCCAAGGGTGCGGGCGTTGTCGCGCTCGAGCGCGAGGCGCTGTCGCGGCGAGAGGCGCGGCCAGCCGTGGTCGCGCCAGTACCAGCGCAACACGCGGAAGCACTCGGGGTCGTCGGCCTCGTCCGGCTCGCCGAAGCGGACATCGCTTGTGAGCACGCGCACGTGGTGCCCCGCCGCGCGGTGGTGGCGGACGGCGGAGCGCCAGATGAGCTCGTAGCCGCCGAGATGGTGGGGCGGGTACATGTTGCCGATCGCCAGGATGCGCACGCGGCGGCGAGCCTAGATGGTTGCCATGCGGCGCCGTCGCGGGCGGTGGTTGGTAGCGTCCGGCCGAGGGGAAGCCATGCACGGGCAGGAGGATCAGAACGTCGGCACGGACGCGGGCGCGCAGGCACGGCGCTTCGCGACGCGAGCCGCGCTCGAAGGTCGCTCGCTTCGGCGCCACACGGCGCGCGGCACGATCATCAACGGCGCCTTCCTGGTCGGGCTCAACACGCTCGGCCTCATGCGCGGGTTCCTGCTCGCCGGGTTCCTCGCGACGTCGGACTACGGCGTCTGGGGCGTGCTGTCGGTGGCTGTCGCCGGGCTGTTCTGGTTCAAGGACGTCGGCGTGCCCGACAAGTTCGTCCAGCAGGACGAGGACGACCAGGTGCTCGCCTTCCAGAAGGCCTTCACCATGGAGGCGGCGATCACGTCGATCTTCACCGTGATCGTCGCGGGGGCGGTGCCGCTGATCGCGCTGGCCTACGGCGAGTGGAAGATCGTGGCGCCGGCGCTGGTCACGCTGTTTGCCTGCCCGGCCGTGGTGCTGCAGACGCCGGTCTGGGTGCACTACCGCTCGATGGACTTCGCCCGCCAGCGCGCCCTGCAGGCGATCGACCCGGTGCTCGGGTTCATCGTGATGGTCGCGCTCGCGGTCGCCGGATTCGGCTACTGGTCGCTGGTGATCGGCACGGTCGTCGGCGCCTGGGCTGCGGCCGCCGTCTGCGTCGCGAACTCGCCCTACCCGCTGCGCCTGCGCTACGACCGAGGCACGCTGCGCGAGTACTACCACTTCTCCTGGCCGCTGTTCCTGGGGCAGGCGGCGCGCTTCCTCAACGTGCAGGTCTACCTGCTCACCGGCACACGCGTCCTGGGCCTTGCGGGCGTCGGCTACATCACGCTGGCGAGCCAGATCTCGAACTACACCAACAAGGTCGACCAGATCCTCGCTTCGACGATGTACCCCGCGGTCTGTGCGGTGCGCGACCGCAAGGACCTGCTCTTCGAGAGCTTCGTCAAGTCCAACCGCCTTGCGCTGCTCTGGGGCATCCCGTTTGGCGTCGGCGTGTCGCTGTTCGCCACCGACATCGTGCACTTCGGCGTCGGCACGCACTGGACCAAGGCGATCCCGATCATCAGCGTCTTCGGGCTGATCGCCGCGATCAACCACCTCGCCTACAACTGGGACGACTACTTCCGCGCGCTCGATGACACGAAGCCGATCGCCATGTGGGCGTGGGCCAACCTCGCCACCTCGCTACTCGTGACGCTGCCGCTGCTGATCTGGCTCCACCTCGACGGCTTCGCGATCGGCATGACCGTCACCACGCTCGTCTCGGTGGCCATCCGCGTGCACTACCTCACGCGCCTGTTCCCCGGGTTCGAGATGCTGCGCCACGCCGGGCGCGCGATCGCCCCGACGATCCCCGCCGCCGACGCCGTCCTCATCATGCGCCTGTTCTCGATGCACCACCACCGCACCGCCGCCATGGCCGCCGTGGAGGTCGTCACCTTCGTGCTGATCACCGCGATCGCCACGGCGGCGCTGGAGCGCTCGCTTGTCCGCGAGGTCGTGGCGTACCTGCGCCCGGCGGCGGTGCCGCAGGTGAGCGGTGCCGGCTGAGGTCGCGGTCGCAATCGTCTCGTGGAACACCCGTGACCTGCTGCGGGAGTGCCTGCGCTCGTTCGAGGGCCTGGACAGCGCGGAGGTGTGGGTCGTCGACAACGCCTCGAGCGACGGTTCTTCCGACATGGTGCGCGATGAGTTCCCGTGGGTGCGGCTGGAGGCGCTCGACGAGAACCTCGGGTTCGGCGCGGCGGTGAACCTCGTGGCTTCGAAATCGTCCGCGCCGTGGATCGCGCCGGCCAATGCCGACGTGGAGTTGCGGCCCGGGGCATTGAGTGAGTTGTTGTGCGCAGGGCAGCGGTTTCCGCGCGCCGGCGTGCTGGCGCCGCGCCTGGAGCTACCGTCCGGCGAGCCCCAGCACTCGGTCTACGCGTTCCCCACGGTCCCGTTCACCGCGCTGTTCAACGTCGGGCTGCACACGCGCTGGCGCTGGCTCGGTGACCGTCTGTGCCTCGAAGGCTTCTGGGATCCCGAGCGCGAGCGCGATGTCGACTGGGCGCTCGGCGCGTTCCTTCTGGTGCGACGTACGGCCTGGGAGGCGGCGGGCGGCTTCGACGCCCAGCAATGGATGTACGCCGAAGACCTCGACCTCGGCTGGCGCGTCGCGCGGGCCGGCTTCACGACCCGCTACGTCCCCTCCGCTCGCGTGCTCCACCACGCCAGCGCCGCGACGACGCAGGCATGGGGCGACGAGCGCACGGCGCGCTGGCTGCGCTCGACGTACTCCTGGATGCTGCGCCGCCGCGGCGTCGTCCGCACGCGCGCGACGGCGGCGATCAACGTGCTCGGGGCGTATCTACGGGCGGTGCTGCTGCGCTCGGCGTACTTCCGGATGTGGGGCGGGCTGCACCGCCGTGCTGGGTTCGCGTCGCGAGCGGAGCTGGAGGGGCATCGCTGACACGGCTTGCGAACGCCACCACCAGCGCTCCCGCCACAGCGCCTGGACCGACTCCGGGATCCGCTTCAGTTTCCGTTCCCCAGCGACGCCCGATACAGGACGAGCTCCTGGACGCGGTCGCCATCCAGGCGCGCGACGAGGACGCGGTCGGCGCGGCCGGCGGGCGTGTCGTAACTGAGCAGCACGGTGAACAGCGGCGGCGCTGGATGCACGTCGCCCCGCAGCTGGCGGCCGCGCAGCGCGTCGTCGTCGGCCAGGGCGCGCAGAAGTAGCGCGCGGGCACCGTCGCCACCGGCGGCTCGCTCCTCGGTACCGTTGACGACGCGGACGGTCGCGCCGTCGGCGAGCAGCGCCCCCGCCCGCTCGGGGGCGGTGTGGAATGCGTCCAGCAGGGCATCGATCGTGCGCTGCGCCTCGACATCGCTGCCGGCCTGCTCCCCCTGCTGCGCCAAGGGCGCCAGGCGGCCCTCCTCCTTCAGCCCGGCGGCGGGTGCGCCGCGGCGCAGCAGGCCTCGCAGCCCTGGCCCCTTCGGCCGCGACCCGAGCGCCTCGGCGCGCTCGTAGCCCAGGCCGTAGAGCACGTCGCCGGCCACGTCCTCGAACGCCGCCAGGTCTTCTGGCGTCAGGACCTGGCGCCACTTGCCCGAGCCGGCGGGCGTCTGCTTCGGGTCGAGGTTGCGCTCGACCTTCGCCTCCGCCAGCGCGTGTTCGAGGATCGCGTCGTCGACCGGCAGCTCCAGCCAGCGGTAGAGCTGCGGGATGCGCGCCACCGGGTCGGCGTGGAGGTCCTCGTAGCGGACCTCCAGGTAGCGGTCGCCGCCCGCCCCGGCGCGGGCCGACTCGATCGCGGCGCGCCACTCGCGCGCCCCCTCGGCGACGTTCTGCGGCCCCCACTGCTGGGCCAGTAGCGAGCGGACGACGTCGCGCCCATCGCGGATGATGTGGACGATGCGCGCGTCGGGATAGATGTCGCCGATCAGCCCGGTGTGGAGTGCGTGCAGCGGCGTGCGCTCGGCGAGGCGCTCCTTGCCGGGCTCGATCATCGGGGCGAAGACGGTGTCGCAGAAGTCGCGCAGCGCGTCGAGCAGCGCGTCGCGCCCGATGAATGTCGAGCCGACCTGCGCGGAGCCGAGCGCCGCATGATGGAAGCGCTCGGCGAGCGGCGCGATCCCGTGCGAGAAGAGGTGCGTCTCGGAGCCGACCGCGCTGACCGCGGGGTGCGCGGTGACGATGCGCTGCAACCAGAACGTCCCGCTGCGACGCGAGCCCACGTTGAAGATCATGCGGCCGCGCAGGGGTGAATCTGCACGGCTCAAGCTCGTCCCTCCCCCATCCGGAGGCGCAGTGTATGGATGCGGATAAGGTCCGGTCGCAATGGCGCCCACCACCGAGGAGGCCCGGCTCGCGGTCGCCGGGAACCCGCTCTGGTACCACACGCTCGAGGTCGCGCCAGGGGTCGTGACGCCCGGCTGGTTCGACGTCCGGCCCGCGCTTGCGCGAATCCCGTTCCCCGACGTTCGCGGGAAACGCTGCCTGGACATCGGGACCTATGACGGCTTCTTCGCGTTCGAGCTGGAGCGCCGCGGCGCGGCCGAGGTCGTCGCCACCGACATCTCCGACCACGCGCACTGGGACTGGCCGCCGGACATGCGCGCCGCCGGCCCGGATCGCCTCGCCGCGATCGCCGGGCCCGAGAAGGGCCTGGGCTTCCGGATCGCCAAGGAGCTGCTCGCCTCAGAGGTGCAGCGGGTCGAGTGCTCGATCTACGACCTGAGCCCCGATCGCGTCGGGACATTCGACGTCGTGGTCTGCGGCAGCCTGCTGCTCCACCTGCGCGACCCGCTGCGCGCGCTCGAGGCGGTTCGCTCGGTTTGCGACGGCGTCTTCCTCTCGGCCGAGGAGATCCGGCTGGGCCTCTCGCTGCTGACGCGCGGGCGCCCGGTCGCCGAGCTCAACGGCTCCGGCGAGCTCGGCCAGTGGTGGGTCCCGACCGCCGCCGGGCACGAGCAGATGGTGTTCGCCGCGGGCTTCGAGGTCGTGCAGCGCACGCGCCCGTACTGCATCGCGCTCGGCCCCGCCCATCCGCGCCCGAAGCTGCGCCCGCGCATCGTCGCGCGGACGGCGCTGACACGCGTTGCCTGCGGGATGAGCGGCGTGCCGCAGTCCGCGGTGCTGGCGCGGCCGCGGGTGTAGGGGCGGCGCGCGCTGTCGCTGTGCACGGGGGCGGAGCTGTGGGTGCGTGGCGCGCAGCGCGGTTTGTCTGCGGCGGGCTTGGCGTTGGTTGCGTGCATTGAGGGAGAGGGGGCGCTGTCGCCGTGGTTGGCTCCGGCCGGTCGTGGCGCGCGCGTGACGAAACCCACGGTGACGGGGGGTTTCGTTACAAGCGTCCGCGCTTGACGCATCGCTGAGAGATGTTTCGCTCAGCGCAACATCCGTCGGGCGCGTCGCCCAACTCCCGGCGAAGGCCCTCTTCCCCACGAGCCGGCTACAGCACGAGCGAGCGAGCGCGGGCGCTGCCTGCCAGCAGCGCCCCCAACCCGACGGCGTCGGCCACCAAGTCCACCCGCCAGTTGCCGCGGCGCCTGCGGGCAAGGCGGGCGTAGGGCAGCGCGAGCGCCAAAGGCCAGGGGCGCCGCGTGAGCGCCGCGGCCACCGCGCCGGCCAGCGCTGCGTCGAACGCCAGGCTGCGCTCGTTGAGAAAGACGCGGCGGTGGAAGAAGACCGTCCGCAGCTCCGGGATGCGCGCCGCCATCGCGGGGAAGTAGCGCAGCCTCATC
Organism: Solirubrobacteraceae bacterium; assembly: GCA_033855555.1. GTDB lineage: Bacteria > Actinomycetota > Thermoleophilia > Solirubrobacterales > Solirubrobacteraceae > AC-49. The sequence goes on along the minus strand of JAWVFZ010000445.1, from coordinate 2,360 downwards.
CGCTCGGCCACGTACTCGCGTGGGTCGCGCGGGAACACGGCGTGATGGACGACCGCCTCGTCGCAGAACGCCGTCCGCGCTCCCGAGCGAACGGCACGCCAGCCGAACCAGACGTCCTCGGCCAGCTCCTTGCTGCGGCTGGGCGACAACCACGGCTCGAACCCGCCGAGGCGATCGAAGAGCTCGCGACGGACCAGCAGGTTCGCCGTCTCGAACAGCCCCCATGGCGCGATCACCCATAGCGTGCGATCGAACGGGCCGATGCTGGCCGACGGTGGCGGCGTGGTGCGGCCTTGGACGAGATCTGCGTCCTGGAGCGCTTCGATCCCCGCCGCGAGCCACCCGGGCTGCGGGACGCAGTCGGCGTCGAGGAACGCGAGCACCTCGCCCTCCGCGGCTTCCGCACCGGCGTTGCGCGCGGCGCCCGGCCCCTTGCCCGCGCCGCGGAGGACGCGCGTGACCACGGGCGCCGATTCGGCGAGCGCGACGGTGCCGTCGGTGGAGCCGTCGTCGACCACGATCACCTCGTCGGGCGCGCGGCTTTGGGCGGCAAGCGCTTCGAGTGCGGCGCCGAGGGTCGCGACGGCGTCGCGGGCGGGAACGACGACTGTGACGGTCGGCACGGGCGCCGACCCTACCGGCGCCTGTCCACGCCCCGGCGCGGTAGAACTCGGCCGATGCCGAGGTGGGGGCCGAGGGTGGTGACCGTTGCGCTGTTCGCGTGCGCCTGTTCCACCGCGGCCGCTTCCGCCGCGGCGCCGCTCGTGCGCGCCACGGTGGACCCGACCGCCAAGAGCGTCAAGGTCGCCCGGCACTTCCTCGGGATCTCGGCCGAGTACAACGGCCTCTTTCGCGTGCTCGGGCATCCCCAGGCGGGCGTGAACCCCGTCGCCGTGCAGCTGCTGGCGAACCTCGCGACGGAGGGCCAGGGCGAGCCCGGGCTGCGGATCGGCGGCGGCACCGCGGACTCGACGTGGTGGAACCCGGCGCTGCGGCCGCGGCCCAACGGGGTCGAGATCGACATGGTCCCCGACTCGCGCGAGGCGATCTACAACTTCCAGCGTGCCACGGGGGCGCCACTGATCCTCGACCTCAACCTCGCGGCCGGCAAGGTGGCCTACGCGCGCGACTGGGCGCAGGCGGCGCTCGCGCGGCTCGGGCCAGGCGCGATCGAGGCGCTCGAGATCGGCAACGAGCCCGACGTGTACGCAAGCGGGCGCCCGTTCGGCACGCTGCCGCGGACACGACCCAAGGGCTACGGACTGCCGGACTACAGCCGCGAGCTGCGGCGCTTCACCAAGTCGCTGAGCGGCCTGCCCGGCCATCCGAAGCTCGCCGGGCCGTCCACCTGCTGTGGCCTATGGGACGCACGCACCGCGCGGCTGGTGCGCGCACAGAAGGGCCGCCTCGGGCTGCTCAGCTTCCACGTCTACGCCACGAACGCGTGCTCGAACGCGACGCCCAAGGACCGGCTGACGGTGGCGAACCTCCTCAGCGACGCGACCTTGCGCCGCGCCGGGGCGCGCCTCGCCGTGATCCGCGCACAGGCCGCCAAGGCGCACCGGCGCGTACGCATCACCGAGACCAACTCGGCCTCGTGCAGCGGCCGCACGGGGATCACCGACACGTATGCCGCCAGCCTGTGGATGACGGACTGGCTCTTCCTGATGGCCGCGCAGGGCTTCGAGGGCGTGAACGTGCACATCAACGGCAACTACGCGCCGTTCTCATTCGGGTACGCCGACAACCATTTCGTGGGCATCGCGGCCCCGTCGTACTACGGGATGCTGCTGTTCGCGCGAGCGACCGCCGACGGCGCGCGGCTCCTGCCGTCCACGACGCTCACGGCGACGGCGCGGGGCCGCGCCCCGATCCACGTGTGGGCGACGGCGGACCGCGTCGGCCACGCGCGGATCGTCGTGGTCAACAAGGACCGCAAGCAGGCCGGCGACGCCGTGATCACCGTGCACGACGGCCGCGGAGCGGCGACGCTCGAGCGGCTCACCGCGCCCGCGCTCGATGCCAAGACGGGCGTCGCACTCGGCGGCCTGTCGGTGGGCGACCCCAGTACCGACGGACGCCTCACCGGAACGTCGGTCACCGAGACCGTCACCCCGTCGGGAACCACCTACCGCTTCCCGATGCCGGCCGCGGGCGCGGCGATCCTGACGGTCCCGATCCCGGCCGATCCGTTCTCGTAGGGTGACGCCGCCCATGGCCGAGCCGCAGATCGCCGTCGTCGCCGCGACGCACAACCGCCGCGACCGCCTCGCGGCGCTGCTCGACGCGCTGCGGGAGCAGACGCTCGGCAGCGAGCACTTCGAGGTCCTTGTCGTCGACGATGCCTCCTCCGACGGCAC
>JAWVFZ010000444.1:0-5632 GCA_033855555.1 Solirubrobacteraceae bacterium | reverse complement strand
AAGCACATGGAGCGCTACAAGCACACCGGCCAGTACTACAACTGGTACGACCACCGCACCGGCGAGAAGCTGACCTACTGGCCGCCGAGCCCGACCGACGAGTTCCACCCGATCCTCTCGTCGGTCGACAACGGCTGGCTCGCCGTCGGCTTGCGCATCGTGCAGCGCAGCGTGCCGGAGCTCGCGCGCAGCGCAGGCGCGCTCTACGACGCGATGGACTTCGGCTTCTACTACGTGCCGGAGAAGAACCGCGTGCTGTTCCACTACCGCCCCGACGACCCGTCGCAGTCACCCTGCTGCTACGACACGGTCGTCAGCGAGAGCCGGATCGTGGACTACATCGGGATCACCCGCGGGCAGCTGCCGCAGAAGGAGTACTTCGGGCGCTGGCGCACCTTCCCCGACACCTGCGACTGGTCGTGGCAGGAGACCAGGCCGATCGGCGAGACACGCACCTACTTCGGCGTCCCGGTGTTCGAGGGCGCCTACCCGTACAACGGCACGCGCCTGGTGCCCTCCTGGGGCGGCAGCATGTTCGAGGCGCTGATGCCGGACCTCTTCGTTCCCGAGGAGACCTGGGCGCCGGCGAGCTGGGGCGCCAACCATCCGCTGACGGTGCAGGCGCAGATCCACCATGGCATGGTCGACGCCGGCTACGGCTACTGGGGATTCTCACCCTCGAACACGCCGGAGGGCGGCTACAACGCCTACGGCGTCGACGCGATCGGCATGGACCCCAACGGCAACCCGTCGAATGAGGACCGCACGCTCGTCGACCACGGCTTCGCCGGCTGCCCGGGCGCGCATCCAGCCCAGCCCGACCCGCCGCCGTCGGCCTACACCAACGGCGTCGTGAGCCCCCACGCGGCGTTCCTCGCCCTTCGCTTCGCGCCTCAAGCCACGATCTCCAACGTCGAGCGCATGGCGCGCGACTTCCCCGGCCTCTACGGGAAGTGGGGCTTCCGCGACAGCGTCAACGTCCAGACCAAGTTCGTCTCCGGGTCCTACCTCTCCCTCGACCAGGGGATGATCATGGCCGCGCTGGGCAACTCCCTCGGCGACGACGTCCTGCGCCGCGCCTTCGCGGGGCCCGACTACGCGGACGCGTTGCGACCGGTCATCGGGATCGAGCAGTTCAGTACGGCGGGCGCCGGCTAGCCGGTCGGCGATCAGGCGGTGCGCTGAAGGCGGCGCGGGAGCGCCCGGTCCCAGATCGAACCGACCCGGGCCGCGGCCCATTCGATGAGGCGGCGCGTCGCAGGGATGACGAAGATCAGGGTCGCGGCTGCCATGCCGATCAGCGCTCCGACCACGACGTCGCCGGGGTAGTGCGTCCCGACATAGACGCGCGCGAAGGACACGAGCGCCGCGATGACCAGCAGGACGCCGCCGAGAGTGCGGTCGTAGAGCCAGATGCCGAACGCGAGGCCAAACGCGCCGGTCGCGTGGTCGCTGGGAAACGACGGATCGGTCGAACGCGCGATCAGCAGGTGGGCGTGGCCCGGATGGGCGATGAAGGGCCGGACCCGGTCGACCGCATGGGAAATGGGCTGGTTGACGAGCAGTCCCAGGCCGGCCGCTGCCGTGGCGAGGACCGCCCCTGACCTGCGCGGTGCACGCCGCCGCTCCCACGGAATCAGGAAGATCAACGCGATCGCGACCACCAGGACGACAGTCATGTCATTGGCGATGAACTTGAACAGCCCATCGGCAAACGAGCTGCCGCTGAGCCCGTTGATGTCCTTGTAAAGGCTGTAATCCATCCACGCGCGAGGCTACATCCGCAGTCCGGCCGGGACCGGGGCTCCGTCCCAGCATTCAGTTCCCGTTCACGTTTGGTAGCTGCCGTGGGGGAAAGCAGGATCAGTCGAACTTGCGGTCTATCGCCAGGAGCGTCCGCGGCTCATGCTCGACCTGCAGCGTGGTGTGGTCGAGCCCGAAGCGCCGGTGCAGCAGTCGCTCGAGGTCCGCACGGCGGTCGTGACAGTCCTCGTCGTAGCCGACGACGACGTGCGCGCTGAGGCTCGGGAAGCCGGAGGTGACCTCCCAGATGTGAAGGTCATGGACCGAGACGACCCCAGGCTCGGATGCGAGCGCGAGGCCGACCGCCCCGGGGTCGATCCCTTCGGGCGCGGCCTCCAGGAAGATGCGCCCGCTTTCGCGCAGCAGCGACACCGTGGCACGGAGCATCAGCGCCGCGACCACCAGCGCCGCGATCGCATCCGCGCGGTCGAAGCCGGTGGCGAGGATCACGACCGCCGCGATCGCGGTGGCGATGAACGCATAGAGGTCGGTGAGCAGATGCTGGAAGGCGCCCTCGACGTTGACCGACTCGCGGTTGGCGCGACCGAGCGCCCGCACGGCCGCGATGTTGACCGGGATCGCCACCAGCGCGACAACGAGCACCAGCGAGGCGTCGACCTCGCGGGGATGCACGAGCCGGCTGATCGCCTCGACGACGAAGACCAGCGCAAGCACGCCCAGGACGGCACCGTTCACCGCCGCGCTGAGCGGCTCGACGCGCTTGAGCCCGTAGGTCATGGCGCCGCTCGGCGGCCGCGCGGCGAGCCGCAGCGCGACGAGCCCGAGCCCGATCGCGCCGGCGTCGGTGAGCATGTGGGCGGCATCCGTCAGCAGCGCCACCGAGCCGGCGATCAGGCCCGCGGCCACCTCCGCGACCATGAGGCTGCAGATCAGCGCGAGCGCGACGACCATCGGGCCGCGGTCGGCATCGGCCGCGATCGTGTGGTGATGGTGGTGGGTGTGACCGTGCGCCATCGACATCTGAGGGTAGTCTGAGCCGTCGTGCCCCTCGACGACACGCTTCGCTCCCTCCTCGGTTCCCATGGCCCCTCCGGCTACGAGACCGCGCCGGCCGCCTCCTGGCGCGCCGCTGCCGAGGGCTTCGCCAAGGACGTCTCCGTGGATGTCATGGGGACGTCGCTTGCGCGTGTTCCGGGCACCGAGCCCGAGGGCCTGACCCTTGCGATCGTCGGCCACATCGACGAGATCGGCCTGATCGTCACGCACATCGACGACAAGGGCTACCTGTACTTCATCGGCGTCGGAGGCTGGGACGCGCAGATCCTCGTCGGCCAGCGCGTCGAGATCACGACGCGCGACGGCATCGTGCCGGGCGTCGTCGGCCGCAAGCCGGTCCACCTGCTCAAGGACGAAGACCGCAAGCGCGCCGTCGAGCTCAAGGACCTGCACATCGACCTCGGCGCCCGCGATGGCGACGAGGCCAGGGGCATGGTGCGGATCGGCGACGTCGCCGTCATCTCCGCCGAGCCCGTCGAGATGCCCAACGACCGCGTCGTGTCGCGCTCGATGGACAATCGCCTCGGGTGCTACGTGGCGCTGGAGGCTGCGCGCATGGTGGCCGACGCGGGCGGGGCCGCGGGCGACGTCGTCGCCGTCGCGGCGGTGCAGGAGGAGACCGGCTTCGGCGGCTCGCGCACCGTCGCCTACACGCTGCGCCCGGACGTCGCGATCGTCGTCGACGTCACGCACGAGACCGACGCGCCCGGGGTGGACCCCAAGGAGCTCGGCGCCCACGCCTTCGGCTCCGGGCCGGTGATCGAGCGCGGGTCGATCATCAACCCGAAGGTGAGCGATCTGCTCGTCGCGGCCGGCGAGGCCGATGACATCCCGTTCACGCTCTCGGCCTCGGCGGCGCGCACCGGGACCGACGCCGACGTCATCCACTTCAGCCGCGGCGGCATCCCCACCGGCGGCATCGGCCTGCCGCTGCGCTACATGCACTCGACCGTCGAGATGGTGCAGCTCAGCGACGTCACGGACGCCGCGCGCCTCATCGCCTCCTTCGCGCAGCGCCTCACGGCCGGCACCGACTTCAGCCGCTGATCAGCGGATCGCGCCGCTCTTGATGAGAACGGCTCGCAAGAGCAGCCCGTCCGCGCATCCGCGGGGCGCCTCAGGGCGCAACCGGGAGCATGACCAGAACCACCCGCATCCCCATCCTGGTCGCGGCGCTCCTGGCAGCGCTCGCGGCCGGCGCGCTCGCAGTGGTCTCCGGCTCCGGCTCGAGCCATCGCGAGGCGCCCCTGACGTCCCTCGACCCGACGGGCGACAACACCGACGTCTACGCGTTCACGGCGCCCGATGCGCCCGGCGCGCTGACGATGGTGGCGAACTGGATCCCGTTCGAGGATCCCGCCGGCGGCCCGAACTTCTACCGGTTCGACGACAAGGCGAAGTACTACGTCAACGTCGACAACACGGGCGACGGCAATCCCGACGTCCGCTACCGGTTCAAGTTCAAGACCCATGTCCGCAACCCGGACTCGTTCCTCTACGCGCTGCCGGGCGTCAGCTCGATCTCCGACCGCAAGCTGAACGTCGTGCAGACCTATTCGGTCACGCGCGAGAGCTATCGCAATCGCAAGCTCGTGAGGACCACGAGGATCGCGAGCGGGCTGCCGGTCGCGCCCAACAACGTCGGTCCCAAGACGATCCCGGACTATGCGGCGGTCGCCAACGAGGCGATCAAGTCACTGCCCGGCGGCGGCAAGGTGTTCGCCGGTCCGGTCGACGACCCGTTCTCCGTCGACCTCGGGACGACGTTCGACGCGATCAACATCCGCAACGGCACGGGCAACGCCGGTGGCGGCAAGGATGACCTGGCGGGCTACAACGTCCACACGATCGCCCTGCAGGTGCCCAAGTCCGACGTGACGCGAAACGGCAGGTCGGTGGCCAGCGCCTCGGCCGCCAACGCAGTGGTCGGCGTGTGGTCCTCCACGGAGCGCCGTGCCATAAGCGTCCGCGGCAAGAAGGCGAAGGTCCGAGACGTGCAGGTCAGCCGCCTTGGCAACCCGCTCGTCAACGAGGTCGTCATCCCGCTGGGCAAGAAGGACCGCTTCAACGCGACCAAGCCCTCCGATGACTTGAAGAACTTCGGCAAGTACGTGCTGTCGCCGGAGCTCGGGAAGGTCGTCAACATCCTGTACCCGGGCCTCAACGTGCCCGAGACGGGTCGCACGGACATCGTGCAGGCGCTGCTGACGGGGATTCCGGGCCTGACCCAGATCGCCCCGAAGGCGCCGCCGACAGACACGCTGAAGATCAACCTCGGCTCCGCGCCCTCTGCGTCGCCGAACCGGTTCGGCGTGCTGGCCGGCGACACCCAGGGCTTCCCGAACGGACGGCGCCTGACCGACGACGTCACCGACATCGAGCTACGCGTCGTCGGTGGCTTCCTGATGGGCAACAAGCTGCCGTTGGGTGACGGCGTGGATCAGAACGACGTCGCCTTCCGCGGCACGTTCCCCTACGTCGCCGCGCCGCACAGCGGGTTCGACTCGCAGATCAAGCGCATCGAGCCGCCCCACGACCCGACGCCGGGCCAGCCCGGTTGAGGACCATGACTCCCCGCGTCCTCATCACGGCCGCGGCCTCCTTCGCCGTCGCGCGGGGAGCCGTAGGGCTCCAGGCGCGCGACCGAGGCGGGCACCGGCGCCCTTCCGCGTCGCAGGCCACCCGTCCCTCGCTGCCGCCGCCTTCGGCCTCGACCGACCAGCGCATCGCCGCGCTGCAGAGCGTCGTCCGCGCTCGGCCGCGCACCGTCGAGGGCTACACGTTCCTGGCCGGCGCCTACGCGCAGAAGGTG
>JAWVFZ010000443.1:0-7780 GCA_033855555.1 Solirubrobacteraceae bacterium | reverse complement strand
GGCACAGGGGAACGAGTTCACCGTGCAGATGGTGACCGTGATCGTTGCGCCCGCAACGGCACCGGTGCCCGTGAAGTGAACCTTCTTGTTCCCGCCGTCCCGGACGACGCTGCTGATGACGAGCGCGGTCGCGCGGTCGACTTGCACCGTGGTCGCCGTGGTCGCCACGTTCCCGACGTTGTCCTTGCCGGTCAGCGTGTAGCGGTAGCAGCCGGTCGCGAGGCCGCTCTCACTGACGTTGCCGGCCGCCTGCGCCGTCTCGCTGCCGAAGCTTCCGCACGTCGTGCCGCTGAGCGTCGCGGTGGCTCGCGTGAGCGTGCTGGAAGCCAGGCCCGAGTTCGTCGCATTCGGACCGGCCTCCGTGTAGTCGGCTCGCGTGACCGTGTACGTGCCGGATGTGCTGGTGGCAGCGGCGCTGACCGAGCCGCCGGCCGGCGCGGCGATGTCCTTGACGACCGTGAACTGACCTGTCGCGGTGCCGCCCACCCCATTGAATGCCGTCACCGTCTGCGGACCGGAGGCCAGGACGGCGCCCGTCCAGGCGTAGACCGTGTTGAACGGCGTCGCGATGTCGTCACCGCCGCCGGTGAAGCCGGTCAGCGCGGGGAAGTTGATCTTCTGGATGGCACTGTCGGCGTCGGTGGAGGTTGCGGCGGCGCTGAACCCACCCGAGTTCCCCGCCTGGGCGCTGATGTAGGCGGTCGTGGCACTGAGGAAGGTCGAGGCACCCGTGGCGGCGGACAGCGTCACCGTCGGCGCCGACGGCGCAGTTCTGTCGACCTGGACCACGGTGGAGGTGGACGCCGCGTTCCCGACCTTGTCGGTGCCCGTCAGCGTGTACTGGTAGCACCCGGTTGCAAGCGCCGACTCGCTTGCGTTGCCTGCGCCGAGCGAGCTCGCCCCGCCGAAGCTGCCGCAGACCCCGTTGACCAGGGTTGACGTCGCCCGGGTCAGCGTGCTCGAAGCGAGTCCGGAGTTCGTGCTGTTGGGGCCGGCCTCCGCGAAGTCCGTGCGGGTCACGGTGAACGTGCCGGTCGAGCTGCCGCTCGGAGCGGCGAGCGATCCGCCGGTGGGAGCCGCGACATCCTTGACGACCTGGAAGCTCGACGTCGCGGTGTTGCCCGCGTTGTTGTAGGCCGTGACGGTCTGCGAGCCGCTCGCGCCGACGGCGCCGCTCCACGTGTAGGTGGTCGGGCCGTAGGGGCTCGTCGTGTCGTCGCCGCCGCCCGCGCTGAACCCGGTCAGCGCCGGGAACGCGAGCTTCTGGATGCCTGTGTCGGCATCGGCGCTCGTCGCCGAGGCGTCGAACGACCCGCTCTTGCCGGCCTGCGCGTTGATGTAGGCGGTGGTGCCGTTGATGAAGGTCGACGCGCCGGTGGCGTTCGTCAGCGTGATTGCCGGTGCCGAGGGGGCGCTCGTGTCGACCTTGACCACCGCGCTCTGCGTCGTCGCGACGTTGCCCACGTTGTCGGTGCCGGTGAGCGTGTACTGGTAGCAGCCGCTGGGCAGTGAAGCGGCATCGTGACCACCTGACACGGTCACGGCGGTAGCACCGGACAGCGCGCCGCAGGTGTCGCCGCCGAGCGTTCCGGACGCGCGTGTGACCGCGTTCGAGGCGATGCCGGATGCGCTATCGGCGAAGCTCAGGACCGCCAGGTCCACCGTGCCGCTCGTGTTGTGGATCGCGCCGCCGTTGGCGCTGACCGAGCCGCCGGCCGGCGCCGCGGTATCGGGCGTCAGCGTGAAGTCGGAGGTGGCGAACAGGTCCGCGTTGTTGGTCGCGGTTACGGACTGCGGGCCGGCAGCAGCCGAGCTCGCCGTCCACGTGTAGGTCGCGGCGTAAGGCGCGAGGCCATCAGGACCGCCACCGCTGATCCCCGTGAGCGCCGGGAAGGTCACGCCGGCGATGCCGGACTGCGGGTCGGCGACGTTCGGTGCACTCACCGTGAAGGAGCCGCTGTTCGTGCCCTGCGGGTTGTAGAAGACCGTGCTGCCGCTGGCGAAGGTGAAGGCACCCGCCGCCGAAGTCGTGAGCGCCGGAGACCCGAACGCGGGCGCGGTCGTATCGACCTTCACCGCGTGCGTGTGGACGGTCGATGCGTTCCCTGCGTGGTCGGTCGCCAGGTACTTGATGGTCGTCGTCGCGCTCACCGCGATCGCGCCGCTGTACACGGTTCCGGTCGAAGCCGTCGGCGTGGTGCCATCGGTGGTGTAACGAATCTGGTCGACGCCCGACCCGCTGGCGTCATCCGCAGACAGCACCACGGAGACCGAGGAGGTGTTGTTCCAGCCGGCACCGTTGGGCGCCGGCGTGGTCGCCGCCGACACGTCCGGAGCGACGGTGTCGACCACGACTGCCTGCGTCGCGACGGAGTTCGCACCCGACGTGTCACCGACGGCGTAGATCGTGTGCGCGCCCTCGCTGGGCTGCGGCAGCGTGACGGAAACGCTGGCGTTGCCGGATCCGTCCGCGGCCGCGGGGGAACCGGAGAGCAGCGTGCCGCCCGCGGAATCCAGATGGAACGCGATGCTCTCGCCCGCGTCGAAGCCCGTGAGCGTCCCGGTCAGCGCAGCGTCCGGGAAGCTCGCGGCACCGAGCGTCGTCGGGCTCAACGTGAGGCTCGCGTTGCCGATGGTGACGACCCCGCTGCGCGCGCTCTCGGCGCCGCGCCACTGTGTCCCGATGGCGGGCGTGACCGTGTACTCCCACGAGCCGGCAGGGACGCCGGTGTCATGGCATGAGAGGCCCGTGACCTGCACAGCGCAACCGCCGTGCAGCGTCTGGGACGTGCCGGTGCCCGCTGCGTAGCGCTTGACGACATAGCCATCGACGGAGTGGCCACTGCTGAGCGTGCTCGCGCCCCAGCTCATGCTGACGGTGTGAAGAGCGGCCGACGGCGTCGGCGTGGCGCCCTGATTCACGGATGCCGCGCTTGCAGCACCGGCGCTACCGCTCGCCGTAGAGACCGTCAGGTATGCCCAGGCAGCAGCGGCGACACCGAGGATCACGAGTGCGGTCAGCACGATCCAGCGCGCGCGGCGAAGCAGCATCACGCGCCGACCTTCAGGTAGACCGTGAAGCTCGCGCCCTGGCAGGCATTCGAGGCCGAGGAGCTCATGGACAACGCGTTCGCGAGGTCCGCATCGAGCGTTCCGCCAGGCGCGACGTCGTAGCCGGCGCCGCCGTTGTCCTGCTCGGTGAAGGACAGCGCGGAGACGTTGCAACCGCTGTGAGCTGCATCGACCGAGAAGCCGCTGGTCCCCTGGCTCGTGTCGAGCGCGAGCGACCTGACGTTCACGGCACTCGCGTTCGGATTGCTGAAGTGGACCGCCACGGCGCTGGACCCGCCGGGATAGATCTCGCCGGTGACGTCGCCAGCCGACACCGTGACCGGATCGGTGGAGGCGCTCGACGAGGCGGAGGCAGACCCGGAGCCGCCCGCCGCGAGGTAGGCAGCGGCTGTGCCGGCCAGCGCCAGGACGAGGACCACGAGGAGCGCGATCTTCAGCGGGGCCCGGGTCATGCCGTGCCGTTCGCCGCGTAGTGGAAGTTGACCGTCGCGCCGATGCACGCGTTCTGTGCGGCATGGGTGTCGTTGGGCCACCGCACGCTGGGCTTGGTCGCGACCGCCTGCGTGGAGTTGGCAGGGACCACGTACGTGGTGCCGGCCGGAACCTGGGTGATGGCGAAGTTGCTCGCGGCACACCCCGGCTTGGAGACCGAAGCGACCGAAACCGTCAGCCCCGTCACCGTCAGCGCGTGGTCGTACGGGTTGGTGATCGAGACGTCGATCGGACGCGCCGGACCGTCGAGGGTGAGCGAGCTGGTCGCGCTCCCGGAGATCGAGAACTGAGACGCAGCGGCCGAGGTCAGCGTTGCGATCGCCGTGGCCGACTCCTTGTTCGGCGTCGTGACCGTCGCTGTCAGCCGGTATGTGCCGGAGGCGAGGTCATATGGGACGCCAAGCGTGAGGACGGCGGACGTGGTCCCCGCGGGGAATCCGGCACAGACGCCGGCGCATTTACCGAGCTGACCTGGAGGGCCACCCGGAGCGGTCCATGTCCAGGTGACGGCGCTCGGCAGGCCGCTCACGACGATGGTCGGAGGCCCGCTGAAGCTGGAGAGGTTGAACGTGAAGCTCACGGTCTTCGCGACGCCCTGGGTGAATGACTGCGTCGAGGGCGTGACCGTGACGGCCGGCGCGGGCTTGGTCACCGCGAAGGCGACGGCGGTCACAGCGAGCATCGCGAGCAGAGCCAGAGCCAGCTTGGGCTTGGCGCTCTTCGCGAGGCTTGTGCGGATGCGATGCATGCGGGAGAGGTGGGTGGACCGAGCCTCAGTGGGCGGCGCCATCCGTGGCGCCGCCCTTCCTGAAGATCCGGAGTGCCTTTGTCAGGAGGCGTTGCCCGTGTAGGTGAGCTTGGCGCCCTCGAGGCAGGCGTTCTGCGCCGCGTCGGAGATGTTGTTGAGCGTCAGGTCCACCTGGCCGACGTCCGTGCCGGTCGAGTTCTTGGGGACATTCACGCCCGAGGCGACGTTCGCCGCCGAAAGCGTGAAGGAGCCGTCAGGACAATCGGCGTTGGTCGGTGCGACCGAGACGTCGATGCTGGCGACAGCCTGCGGCGAGCCGTTCGGGTTGTCGGCGAGGATGTGGACGGTGTGCGTCACATCCAGGTTCGCGAAGCCGACAGTCGCCGAGTGAAGGCTCAGCTCGCTGGCGGAGGCAGAAACGGTGGCCGACCCGCTGCCGGTGCCGGTCGTAGTGAGGTACGCGTACGCCGCAACAGCGACGGCGAGCGCTCCGACGACGCCGAGCACAACGGCCCGGCGAGACTTGATGATGCGTGACATCGAGGTTCCCTTCCGTGGAGAACTGTGGTTCAGAGGAGGCCGTCCCCGACTCGGTCTTTGCCTTCGCGGCGAGGCAAAAGTGCCTCTCACTACCGGCAGGGACGTGCCGTGGGATCAGGATCGAGGAGAGCCGAAAGGAAGTGAATCGGCCACACGACGCATCTTCCGTTCAGTCATTTGAACGCCAGCCGTGGGTCACTCGGCCTGTTGCCCAGCACTACCAACCGCGGTCGAGCCTCAAAGGTGCGGCATCTGCCGTTCAAAAACTGAACGGCGACGACCGCGCCGTCGGCCGCCGGCGGCGTCGTATACATGTCGACTTCGCACCCGAACGCTCAGGCAGCCGCGATTCGGGGATTCAACGGCCTTCGGCGGCGCGCAGCGCTTCGACGGCGGCAGCGCGGCTGGAAACGCCCAGCTTCGTCAGGACGCCGGACACGTGGCGCCGCACCGTGACCTCGGCGATGCCGAGCGACTCGGCCATCGCGCGCGTGGATCCGCCACCTGCCATGAGACCCAGCACGTCCCACTCGCGCGCCGTCAGCTCGCCCTCCGTCTCGATGCTCATCGCGAGGCGCCGGCGGCCCTCCCTCACGCGGAACTCGAACATGAGCCTGGTGACCAACGCCCGCGGCAGCGCGGCCTCGCCGGCCATCACGCCCTCGAGCGTGTGGCGAAGGCGCTGCGGGTCCATGTTCTTCAGCAGGTAACCGATCGCCCCCGCACGCACTGCGTCGAGCATCGCTCCGTCGTCCCGCGACGAGGCGAGGACGACGACGCCGGTCCGAGGGAGCAGGCGCGTGATCTCGGCAGTCGCACCAACCGCCCCACCCGGCATGTCAGCGTCCAAGACGCAGATGTCGGGGCGCTCGCGCTCTGCGGCGGCCACCGCGGCCCCGGCGTCGGCGGCCTCGGCGACGACCTCGAAGGGCACACCGGTGAGCGCCATGCGCAGGCCCGCCAGCGTCGCGGCGTGCGCGTCGGCGAGCAGAACACGGATGGTTGCCTGTTGCACATCAGCCATCGCGGGAGAGAACATACGTCCACGGGCGGGCGGGTAGGCAGGGCATCAGTCGATAAGCAGGATGAGGCTGTCCCGCCGGAAGACCACCGGCCCCTGCGCTCTTGACTTCCATAGACCATCAGGCAGAGCTGCGCTATCAGCGCGCATCCGACATCGTCGACGTCTTCCTCGTAGAGGATCACGGGCTGTTTCGGCAGGGCCTCAACGAGCTGCTGCAGGCAAGCGATCCACTCGTGCGGGTGGTGGGTGACGCCGACACGGCCGAAGAGGCGCTGCGAGTGATCCCCGACGTCCAGCCCGACGTCGTGCTGATGGACCTCCACCTCCCGGGCATGTCGGGCCTCGAGACGATCCGGCGGCTGGCCGTGCTCTGCCCGGTCGTGCGCGTCCTCGTGCTCAGCGGGTCGGCGGAGGACCGCGACGTCCTGGACGCCGTGCTCGCCGGCGCCCGCGGCTACATCATCAAGAGCTCCTCGATCGAGCAGATCACAGCCGCCATCCGGACCGCAGCGAACGGCGGGTCGGTGCTCTCGTCGGGGGTGGCCTCGCAGCTCTTGGACCACGTGCGTCGCAACGGCCCGTTGCTGAGCCTCGCGGCCGCGCCCGTCGGCGGGCTGACGCCGCGCGAGCGCGAGGTACTGCGGCTGATGGCGACCGGGATGGAGAACGCGGAGATCGCCCGCGAGCTCGTGATCAGCACGCGGACCGCTCGCAACCACGTGGCCAGCATCCTCGAGAAGCTCCAGATGCAGAACCGCATCCAAGCCGCGGTCTACGCGGTCAAGCACGGCCTCGCCTGAGCGGCGAGGCCGCCGGCTCAGCCGGACTCAGCGATGCGCAGGAACGCCTCGGCGCGGCGCTTGTCGCGCTGGGCCTTGCGCTGGGCCTCGGACCCGTCCTCGGCCTCGGAGGCCTCGCGCTCTGCGCGCTGGAGCTTGTCGCGCAGATCCGCGACGTCCAGCGAACCGGGCTCGACGGCGTCCTCGACGAGGATCAGCACGTGGTCGCCCGTGGTCTGGACGTAGCCCTCGCCCTGCGCGAAGCGCTGCGCGGAGGACTCGTCGCCGTAGGTCTTGTAGAGCCGCAGCTCGGTCGGGTCGAGCATGCCCAGCAGCGGCTGGTGGCGGGCCAGGATGCCGATCGAGCCGACGGTCGTCCGCGTCGAGACCATCTCGACGTCGTCGTTGAAGACCTCCCCTTCGGGGGTCAGGACCTCGACGCGGAAGGACTCGGCCACTACTGCTCGCCGTCCTTGGCCTTGGAGTCGCCCGTGACGTCGTCGATTCCGCCCTTGAGGAAGAACGCCGACTCCGGCACCTCGTCGTGCTGGCCCTCGACGATCTCCTTGAAGCCGCGAATCGTCTCGGCGATCGGGACGTACTGGCCCGGGGTGCCGGTGAACTGCTCGGCGACGTTGAACGGCTGCGACAGGAAGCGCTCGATGCGGCGGGCGCGGCCGACGATCAGCTTGTCCTCGTCGGAGAGCTCGTCGATGCCGAGGATGGCGATGATGTCCTGGAGCTCCTTGTAGCGCTGCAGGATCTCCTTGACCTGGTTGGCGACGTCGAAGTGCTCCTGGCCCAGGATGTCGGGCTTGAGGATCGTCGACGTCGAGTCCAGCGGGTCGACGGCCGGGTAGATGCCCTTCTCGGAGATCGCACGCGAGAGCGTGGTCGTCGCGTTGAGGTGGGCGAAAACCGAGGCCGGGGCCGGGTCGGTGAGGTCGTCGGCCGGGACGTAGATCGCCTGCACCGACGTGACCGAGCCCTGGCGGGTCGAGGTGATGCGCTCCTGCAGCTGGCCCATCTCGGTCTCCAGCGTCGGCTGGTAGCCCACCTGCGACGGCATGCGGCCCAGCAGCGCGGAGACCTCCGAGCCCGCCTGCACGAAGCGGAAGATGTTGT
>JAWVFZ010000442.1:0-3731 GCA_033855555.1 Solirubrobacteraceae bacterium | reverse complement strand
GCTTGAACGACGCCGACAGGTTCTCCGAGTTGCCCTGCAGGCCCTGGCCGGCCCCGGCGACCAGCAGCCGCAGGTAGTCGCGCGTGTCGCCGTCGAGCGCCGCCAGGATCTCGTCGGCGTTGACATTGGGCAGCGTCTGGTTGATCGGCAGGGCCGTGCTCGGCGACAGCACGCCTGCGCTCCGCGACCCGGGCGTCAGCTCGACGAGCATGTCGTTGAGGCCGGTCTTGGGACGCAGTAGAGCCGTGGCGTCCTTGTAGATCGGCGTGTACTTGCGCTTGATCGACATCGTGATGACGGCCCTGCCGTCCTTGAGGTCGACCGCCTGGATCTCGCCGACCTTGACCCCGGCGATGTTCACCGTCTGGCCCTGGCCGGGCGTGACCGACTGCGCGGTCGAGAACTCCGCCTTGTACTTGACGTAGTCCGAGCCGACGATCGGCACCCACTTGGGCAGGTAGAAGCGCTGGTTGGACAGGATGTAGCCGCCCACGCCCATGGCGACGACGAACAGCAGCACGATCGCCGCGAAGTCCCGGAAGTGCTTGCGGATCGCGGTCTTCACTTCTTGCCTCTAAAGGGGTTCAGGCGGGACATCAGCTGCGAGGTGACCGAGTCCTGCTTGGCGGTGAGGCCGCCGCTGGTCGCCTGCTTGGCCGCGGAGCGCGCGATCGCCGAACGCGCCGCCGCCGAGGAGCCGCCGCCGTCAGGCGGACCGGTCGCCGCGCCGTTGAGGTCGGGGATCTTGTTCGTGTAGCAGGGCACGTTGGGCTTGTAGGGCGTGCGCCTGCCGGTGAACGCCGGGCGCGTGCCCAGCGGCTTGGCCACGGCGTTGCCGTACAGCGTGTCGCCGGTGAGCGGGCCGAGCTTGCCGGTCGACACGGTCTGGTCGCCGCCGCCGGGCTGGAAGCGGACGTACATGCCGTTGCCGTCGAAGTTCTGGCCCTCGCCGGCGAGCCCGACCATCGCGTACCAGAACTCCTTGTAGTTCTCGGCACCGGAGGTCATCGGGCCGTCGGCGATCTTGATGTCGCCGGTGGGCAGCAGCACGTTGGTCGCGCACTTCGCCACCAGGTCGGCCTGCGGCAGGAGCTTCAGCGTCGCGTCGGTCAGGCGCGCGAGGTCGCGCGTCGCCGGGCTCAGCTCCTGCGCGAGCCCGCGCAGCTCGGTCTTGCCCAGCAGCGCGCGGGTCTGCGTGATCCACGGGAAGCTCGCGTCGATCGTCGCCGGCGTCTCGCGAACGCCCGGCAGGATCTCGCGGGCGAATGCGCGCGTGTTCGGGAACGAGTTGTTCAGCGACGTGAGCGCCTTGCCCGCGTTGTCCAGCGTCGGCGCGAGCAGGTGGATCGTCTGGCGCAGGTTGGTGTCCTGCGACGCGAACGACGCCATCGTGGTGTTGAAGTTCGTGATCAGGTCCTTGAGCGCGCCCTCGTTGCGGTCCAGCCCCGCGGTGGTCTTGCTCAGGCCGTCGATCAGGCCCGAAAGGTCATGCTGCTGGGATCCGAGGAAGGCATCGTTGACGATCGCGGTGTTCTTGAACGCCGGCCCGCCGTAGCGGTAGCTCTTGTTGAGCGCCTGCGCCGCGGTGAGCCCGCGGACGCTCGGGTCCTGCGCGGCGTTCTGGGCAGGGGTCGGCTTGGCGGTCAGCGCCTTGCCGTAGTTGTCGAGCAGCGACTGCAGCTGCTTGCGCGTGTCCTGCTGGAGCGCCGTGAGCACCTGGTCGAGCTGGACGGGCGTCGAGGCCTGCGCGATCGGCAGGGTGTCGCCGTCACCGAGCGTCGGCGCTCCGGGCGTGCCCGGTTGCAGGTCGACGAAGAAGTTGCCCTCGAGGAAGATGCGCGGCCGGATCTTCACGGTCGCGTCCTTGTGGATCGGCAGGCCCTTCTTGTCGATCTCCATCGTGACCACGGCGGCGTCGGTGCCGTCCTGGCGCTGGATGTCCTTCACCTTGCCGACGTTCACGCCGGCGATGCGCACCGGGGAGTTCGTGCGGATCGAGTTCGCCGACTGGAACACGGCCTTGACCCGGAAGCCGTGCGTGAACGGCACGTGCTTGGTGAACCCGAAGTAGGTGGCGACGGCCATCACCAGCAGCACGAGCGCGCCCACCTTGAAGGGGCTGGCGCCGGTGCGGCGATTGCGCGGGACGCGCGGCGCGTCGGGGTTTTTGCGGAGGAAGGCCATCTACTCGTTCAGGTTGCGCTTCGTGACGTCGTGAGCGGTGCCGTTGTTGCCCGGGTCGTTGCCGATCGTGAGCTTGCCGACGTCGTAGGTCTCGTTGCCCGCCTCGCACTCCTTGACCTGCCCGGGGCCCGCGGTGTTCGGGTACGGGTTGCTGTGCAGGAAGTTGTCCTTGGCGCCGGGGGCGCTGCCGTTGGCCGGCGCTCCCGCGGGGCCGCCCTCGTTGTTGGCGCCCGCCGGCGCGGCGATGACGATGAAGCGCTGGCCGGTGCCGTTCGTGTCGCCCTCGCTGAGCAGCGACGCCACGTTGCGGAACCAGAGGCTCGCGTAGTTGCAGATCGTCTGCGCGGGCGTCAGCTGCGCCACCGTCGGGTTGAGGATCTGGGCCGTGTTCGTCAGGTCGCGAACGCCGAGCGAGACGAGCGGGTCCTCGGCGAAGCGCTGGAGCGCCGCGAACGTGGGCTTGAGCTCGCGGTTCATCGCCGGGGTGCGGCGCAGGGTGCGCGTGCCGATCTCGAATGCGCTGGCGAGGTCCGGCGCGGCGGTCCGCAACGCGCGCACGCCCGGGCGCAGCTCCTTGAAGAGCAGCTCGCTGTTGCGCAGGACCGGCCGCTGGATCGGGAAGTCGCGGGTCGCCTCGTCGAGCGCCGGCGGGCCGTTGTCGATCGCCTGCTGGATGTAGGGCCGGGCGACGTTCGAGAGCGCGACGAACGTCGTATCGAGGTTGTCGAACAGCGCGGCCTGCGTCTCGGCGACCGGCGCGACCTGTGAGGCGGTCTGCTCGAGGGCGCGGAACAGCTGCGGCAGCTTCGTGCGCGGGTCCGACAGGTTGCGCATGACGGGGACGAGGTCGGTCAGCAGCGGATTCAGCGCCTCGATCGCGCGGTTGAGGTCCTGCCCGCGGCCGGCGAGGGCGTTGCCGAACTCGGTCAGGTTCACGCGCGAGGCCGCACGCGTCTTGTCGTCGAAGGTGTTGAGCACCTGGTCGAGCTCGACGGGCTGGGGCGTCGCGTTGGTGATCGGGATGGTGCTGCCGTCGGCGAAGCCCTTGGCGCCATGGCCCTTCGTGATCTCGACGTACTTGAGGCCCAGCGCGGAGCGCGGGCGCACGATCACGGTGGAGTCGGTCGGCAACGGCTTGACCGTGGTCTCGAGCTTCAGGCTCAACTGTGCGGTCACCGAGCCGTCGCTGTGACGGATCGGGACGATGCCGTCGACGACGCCGACGCGCGTCCCGCCGACCCGCACCTCGTTGCCCTTCACGAGCTGGGCGGCGCTGGGCACCTCGGCCTTGAGCGTGTACGACGGCACGAACGGCAGCCCGTTGTTGGCGTTGTAGGCCAGGAAGACGGCGACGATGACGACGAGCGTCGTCGCGGCGCCGATCAGCACCGGGTTGGCAGCGATCGAGGCGGAGCCGCGGCGGCGCATCAGCCCCCGCCTCCGAGCAGGTAGTCGAGCAGCGCGCTCGCAGGATCGCCCGAGCTCGTGGAATTGGAGCTCGTGGGCGCCTGCGGCGTCGGAGCGCCCGAGGATGACGGGGCCGAGCT
>JAWVFZ010000441.1:0-15775 GCA_033855555.1 Solirubrobacteraceae bacterium | reverse complement strand
TGCCCGTGTTGTTCTCGAAGAGCAGCTGGTGGTAGCCCGACTTGCCCTTCAGCGGCTCGTTGAAGATCGACACGAGGGTGTCGACGACCTGCTTCGGCGTGCCCGGCTTGTACTGGATCTCGACGCGACCGTGCTCGAGCGCGTGGACGTTGCGCTCCTTCGGAGGCGCACCGTTGGGGTAGTAGCCGTCCTCTGAGGGATTCGGGTTGTGGTTGCCCGACGTCGGCGGATTGGTGTGGTACTTGACCTTCGCGGTCGTGTGGTCGCGGCCTTCCAGCGGGAAGAACTTGACGACGCAGCCGGCCGCCTTCGCCGCCTTGGTGAGGTCGGCCTCCTGGCGGACGGGGAGCTTGACGGCGGAGCTGGCGTCGCCGGTCGCGGGACCAGATCCGCCACCGCCACCGGACTTCGACGCAACCGCCACCACCACGCCGACGATCGCGGCCACGGCCAGCATCGCGCCCAGCGCCAGCTGGAGGCGCCGCTGGCGGGCGGCGGCCTTCTGCTCGGACTGCTCGAGCGCGAGCCGTTCCTGGCGGCGGCGCTCCTTCTCCTCGGCACGGCTGGACATGAGGTCGCGCAGCTTAGCGGCCGGACGGCTAAGCGACGCTTCGGGAGCCGCGCTTGCCGCCGCTCTTTCGCCGCGGCTTCCAGCATTCGTCGAGGAAGTCGGCGACCTCGGCGGTCAGTCGCTCGGGGGTCATGCGCATCTCGACGATCGAGTCGGCTTCCAGCAGCCGCGCGTTGGGCATCTCGTCGACGAGCATCCCGGAGTCGCTGAACGGGTGCACGGGGTCGCGGCGGTGTCCGATGACCAGCGTCGGCGCCTCGAAGGTGCGCCGCTCGGTCCGATGCGGCGCGACGCGCCCGAAGAACAGGCCCTGCAGGACCGCCGCGCTCGGTGCGGGATCCTGGCGGACGGTGTCGAGGGCGACATCGGCCCAGAACACTCGGCGCGTGGGAAGCGCCCGCGCGACGGCGCCGACGGCGCGCATCAGCGGCTCGCCGAAGGTCAGCCCCACCATCAGCGGCGTGAACGCCAGCGCGCAGCCGAGCAGCGCGTTGTCGAGCACCGGCATCTCGATGACGGCCCCGCGCACGCGCTCGGGCGCGAGCGAGAGGACCTCGAGCGCCGCGTTGGCACCGAGTGAGGTCCCGGCGATGACCGCCTCGTCGACGCCGAGGTGGTCCAGCAGCGCCACGATCTGCTCGCCGAACGCCGACATCGAGTAGCGCCACATGTCGCGCGGGCGGTCCGAGCGGCCGTGGCCGAGCAGGTCAAGCGTGACGACGCGGTTGCCTCGGTCGGCGAGCGCGCGCGCCAGCGGCAGGTGCATCCTCTGCGACAGGAGGAGGCCGTGGACGAGCACGCAGGTCCGCGGCCCGTCGCCGAACTCGGTGTACGCGAGCCGGTGACCGGCGTCCTCGAAGAAGGGCATCGGGCGAACGTTATCCCCGCGGGCAGGCGAATCTACGCGTGGGCGATCGCCGTGGCGGTGCGATGGGCCAACGCCATCGTGGTGATCATCGGGTTCGTTCCCGAGGCGCTGGGGAAGGCGCTTGCGTCGCCGATCCAGACGCCCGGGGTGTCGTGCAGCTGGCCCCAGGGGTCCGCGACCGAGGTGGCGGGGTCGGTCCCCATGCGCGCCGAACCCATGTGGTGCAGGGAGAAGATCGCCTGCTCGTAGGGATCCAGCGGCCCGTCGTGCGCGCGCTTGGCGTAGGCCTCGATGTCCTCGCCCGACGACCGCGTCCAGCGCGTGAGCTTGCGGTGCAGCGTGTAGATCTCCTGGGCGCCGGCGGCCTCGTGCAGGCGCGCGATCTCGGCGAGCGCGCGGCGGAAGTTGCCGATGTCGACGGCGTCGTGCAGGTCGTAGCTGTGCACCGGGTTGCCCGCGGCGTCGATCGTCACGCGGCCGTGTCCGCGGTCGCGGATGAGCAGCACCAGCGAAGACGTGAGCGGCGCCTGCGCCATGTACTCCTTGTGCTGGCGGCCGCTGACCCACGGCACCGCCGATCCGGTGACCGACGGGCTCGCGTGCGAGGTCTCCAGCAGGAAGCCATAGCCGTCGCCGAGGTTGGCGAACTCGGCGCTCAGCGCCGTCTGCGGCGCTCCCCACCACGCCTTCTGCGGCTCGTCGAAGACCGCGGGCACGGCGGTCGCCGGATGGAGACGCAGGTAGTCGCCGGCGGCGGGGCCGCCGATGCCCGAGCGCAGCAGCACGCCCGGCGTGTCTAGCGCGCCCGCGGCCAGGACGACCGTCTGCGCGCGCACGACCACCCGGGCGCTGCGGCCCTGCTCGTCGCGGTAGGTGCCCTCCACGCCGGCGGCGCGCCCGTTCTCGACGAGCACCCGCTCGACGCGGCAGTCCACGACGAAGCGCGCGCCCTCGTCGGCGGCGTCCTGCAGGTAGGTCTTGAGCGTCCCGAGCTTGGCGCCCGAGACGTCGCCGAAGCCCATCAGGCCGGCGAGGTCGGCGTCGTAGCGGTCCTGGTCGGCGTTGCGGGTGATCGTGCGGAAGTCCCAGCCGAGCTTCTCGCAGCCCTCCTTCATCCGCAGGCTCGGGCCGTTGAAGTCCGAACAGCGGTCGTTGACCGCAAGGCGCTTCCAGACGGCGTCGAGGTGCGTGTCGTAGTCCTTGCCCGCGAGCCCCTCCAGGCCGTGCTCGGACTCCCACTCCTCGCGGACCCAGTCGGTCGTGCGCAGGCAGTTGGTCCAGTTGACCGTGGAGCCGCCGCCGAGGTTGGAGCCCGTCATCAGCACGAGCGAGCCGTTGGCGGTCTGGGCGACGCCGCCGGCGCGATAGAGCTTCTCGTAGGCCCAGAGCTCGAGCTGGTTGAAGTCGGCCTCGTTGTAGTAGCCGCCGGCCTCGAGCACGACGACGTCCTTGCCGGCCTTGGCCAGCACGCCGGCCACGACGCCGCCGCCCGAGCCCGAGCCGACCACGACGACGTCGGCCGTCAGCGTCAGGTCCGCGTCCGAGGGCCGCGTGACCGCGATCGTCTTCGGCGCCTCCTCGGCCGACGGCGGCTGGGCGCGCGGGCCCGGGTAGCCGATCGCCTCCCAGTTGGGATTGCGGCCCGAGGCCGGATCGGGGACCCCGTAGAAGAGCATCAGCGACAGACCGCGAAACGCGCTCAGCCCGGCGAGCGCGCCCGGGCCGGCGTCCATGAAGCCGTGCAGGATCTGCTCGCGGGCCTCCTGGGGCAGCTCGTTGAAGCCCTGCGCCGCGAGCGCGTCCAGCAGCTGGCGCAGCCCCTCGAGCTGCTCCTCGGGCACCGCGCCCGACGCCAGCTGGGCCTCGATCGCTTCGGGGATCTGCAGTGCCGACGCGGGGCGCGCGAAGAAGCCGGTGGGATCATCGGCGACCTCGACCGCCGGGACGAACGTGTCGCACACCTGCGTAAGCGTGTCGCGCTGGATCTCGGAGAGGGTGACGCTCGGGGCTGTGGCCATGCCGGGAGCCTCCCGCATATTGTCTCCCCATGGCAAAGACCCCACGCATTCTCACCGGTCAGGTCGCTGCGATCACCGGCGCCGCCCGTGGCATCGGCAAGGAGACGGCCCGCGCGTTCGTGCGCGAGGGCATGAAGGTCGCGATCGGCGATCTCGACCTGGAGGCGGCAAAGGCGACAGCGCAGGAGCTCGGCGCCGGGACGATCGCGCTGGAGCTCAACGTCACCGACCACGCCTCGGTGGCCGCGTTCCTGGACGCCGCCGAGGAGCAGCTCGGGGCCATCGACGTGCTGGTCAACAACGCGGGGATCATGCAGCTCGGGCGCTTCGTCGACGAGGACGACGCGACGACCCAGCGCCAGATCGACATCAACGTCAGCGGCGTGCTGTTCGGGATGAAGGAGATCCTGCCCCGCTTCCACGATCGCGGCCGTGGCCACCTCGTGAACATCGCGTCGAGCGCCGGCAAGGCCGGCTTCGCCGGTGGCGCCACCTACTGCGGCACGAAGCACTTCGTCGTCGGCGTCAGCGAGGCGGTGCGCGCCGAGGTGCGCGACGCGGGAATCGATGTGTCCTGCGTCATGCCCGGCGTGGTGAACACCGAGCTCGCGGCCGGGCTGCGGCCCGCGCGCGGGGTCAAGAACGTCGAGCCAGGCGACGTCGCCGCGGCGATCGTCCAGGCGCTGAAGGTCCCGCGCTTCGATGTCTACGTGCCGAAGTCGATCGGCCCGATCAACGCGATCTTCGGGCTACTGCCGCGTCCCGGCCGCGAGGCGCTGGGTCGGGCGATGAAGGTCGACAAGGTGCTCGACGAGGCCGATCCCGCCGCCCGCCGCGCCTACGAGCTGCGCGCCGCGCGCTCCGAGCCGGGGCTGGAGTCCCCCGGCACGCAGAAGGAGCTCACGAATTAGTCAGCTCCGCAGCCACGCTGCGATGCGCTGACCGATCTCCTCGCCCGCGTCCTCCTGAAGGAAGTGCGAGGCGTCCTCGATCACCTCGGGCTCCGGCGCGCCGACGGCCGCGGCAAAGCGCTTGCCGGTGTCCAGCGTGAGCACCGGGTCCTTGTCGGCCCACAGCGCGAGCTTGGGGACGTCGAGTGCCGGCAGCGCGTCCAGCACGCGCTGGCCGGCCTCCGCGCCGGGGGCGTCGGGCGACGTCGGCAGGATCAGCGGGAAGGCCCGCGCCCCGGCCTTCGACGCCGTCGTCGGGAACGGCGCCTCGTAGGCCGAGAACACGTCGTGGGGCATGTCGCGCGCGCACGCCCCCTTCACCAGGAAGCCGATCGGCAGGTCCTCGGTGCGCTGCACGAAGTCGCGGAACGCGACCCATGCGTCGCTCATCTTCTGGCGGCCGGTGAACAGGCCGGTGTCGAGGATCACCAGGCGCGCCACGCGATCGGGGTGCTCCACCGCGAGGCGGAGGGCCACCGGGCCGCCCCAGTCGTGGACGACGAACGTCACGTCGTGCAGGTCGAGCTGCTCGAGCAGCGAACCCATCGCGCCCGTGTGCGCGTCGTAGGAGTACCAGTCCTGGTCGGTCGGCTTGTCCGAGCGCCCGAAGCCCGGCATGTCCGGTGCGATGCACCGAAAGCCTGCGTCGCGCACCGGCGGCATGACCTTGCGCCAGAGGTAGGACCATGTCGGCTCGCCGTGCATGAACCAGACCGGGTTGCCTTCGCCCTCGTCGACGTAGTGCAGGCGCATGCCGTCGACCTCCGCATAGTGGGGATCGAACGGGTAGCCGGGCAGGCCATCGAAGCGCTCGTCTGGGGTGCGGAAGATCGCGGTCACGTGGCGGACGCTACCGTGCTTGGGGACGCATGTTTTCCGCGCTGCTCGCCGTCATCGCCGCCGCCTTGCCCGTGCCGCACCTCCAGCACGTCGCCGTCGTCGTGCTGGAGAACAAGGAGGCGCCGACCGTCCTGCGCGACGCCCCGTGGCTGCGCGGCGCTTCCGCGAGCGGGGCGCGTGCATCTCGTCTGGACGGAGAGACGCACCCGTCGCTGCCCAATTACCTGGCGCTGTTGACGGGGTCGACGCATGGCGTCCGCGACGACAACACGAACCGCCGCGTGTCGGGTCCCTCGCTCGTCGACCAGCTCCAGGCGCGGCGGGTGAGCTGGCGCGCCTACATGGAGGGGCTGCCGAGCCCGTGCGCAAGCCCTTCCGCCGTGACGATCGGCCGCTACGCCAAGAAGCACAACCCGTTCTATTTCGTGTCCGCAGTGCTCGACCATCCGGCCGTGTGCCGCAAGGTCGTGCCGTTCACGCAGCTCGCGCGCGACGAGCGCAGCGGGCTGCCGCGCTTCGTCTGGATCACGCCGGACCTGTGCAACGACATGCACGACTGCCCGGTGAGCACGGGGGATCGCTGGCTGGCACGCAACATGCCGCCGCTGCTGAGCGCGCTCGGCCCGCGCGGCGCGCTGATCGTGACCTTCGACGAGGGCACGTCCAACCAGGGCGGCGGCGGTCGCATCGCCACGATCGTCCTCGGCGGCGCGGCCCGCCGGGGAGCGGTCGACGCGCAGCTGCTCGACCATCGCGCGATCCTCGCGACGATCGAGGATTCACTGGGGCTCGGCCGGCTCGCAACGACCCGCGGCTCGCCGGCCCTGGGCTCGCTACTGAAGCCCTGACCCGAGCGCCCAGCCGGCGCCCGCCGCGGCCAGCCCCGCCGCCAGGGCGCCGCCGACAAGCGCGGCGGCGGCAGCCGGCTCGCCGTCCTCCGCGAGTCGCTGGGCCTCGAGGATCCAGGTCGAGAACGTCGTGAACGAGCCGAGCGTCGCCGCGCCGGCGAGCAGCAGCGCGTCGCCGGTCACCGAGAGCCCCGTGAGCAGACCGAGCGTGAACGCGCCGGCGACGTTGACCACCGTGGTGCCCAGCTCGCGGCGCGGCACCAGCGCAGCGCCGACCACGCGCGCGACCGCGCCGAGCCCGCCGAGGCCCGCGACGGCGAGCCACAGCCCTAGGCCCATCGGGCCACTGCCGTGCCGAGGCTGACGGTGGCCAGGCCGCCGGCGAGCGTCACCGCTCCGTAAGCCGCCGCCGCGCCCGGGCGGCCGTGGTCCGCCATCCGGATCAGCTCCACCTGCAGCGTGGAGAACGTCGTCAGGGCGCCGCAAAGCCCCGGCCCCAGCAGCGCTTCGCGCAGCGTGGCCGGATGAAGGCGCTCCTGGAAGGTGGTCGCGAAGAGGCCGAGCAGGAACGTGCCGGCCATGTTCACCAGGAGCGTCGGCCAGGGCCACATGCCGGGATCGAGCAGCCGGCCGGCTTCGACGCGCGCGACGGCCCCGATCATGCCGCCGCAGAAGACGGCGACGAGAAGCGCTGCAGTGATCGTCGCGTGGCGGGGGAGGTCGCCCTCGTGGGCCTCCCGGACGGTCACGCCTGGTTCATGTCGGCGCAGCGCCTGCGCGCGGCCTCGATGGTCTCCAGGGCCTCCTCGCGCGAGAACCAGCCGTCGACCATCACGTGCTTGCCCTCGGGCTGCTTGTAGATCGAGAAGAAGTGCGAGATCTCGTCGCGCAGCGGCTGCGGGAGGTCGTCGAGCGTCTCCATGTGGTTCCAGTTGGGGTCGTTGAGCGGGACGCAGAGGACCTTGTCGTCGATGTCCTTCTCGTCGCGCATCCGGAACAGCGCGATGACCTTCACGGCGATCACGCAGCCCGGGAACGTCGGCTCCGAGACGCAGACCATCGCGTCGAGCGGATCGCCGTCCTCGGCGCAGGTGTCCGGGATGAACCCGTAGTCGGTCGGATAGACAACCGACGAGAACAGGAAGCGATCGAGCTTGATCGCCTGCAGCTCCTCATCCCACTCGTACTTGTTCCGCGACCCCTTGGGTATCTCGACGAAGCAGTGCAGAGCCACGGGTGGGGATACTAGAAGCATGAGCGCGAGCGACATCGACCAGCTGGCCATCGACACGATCCGGACGCTGTCCATGGACGCGGTGCAGAAGGCCAATTCCGGCCATCCCGGCCTGCCGATGGGCATGGCCCCGGCGGCGTATCTGCTGTACGCGAAGGTCATGGACCACGATCCGTCGGACCCCCACTGGCCCGACCGCGACCGCTTCGTCCTCTCCGCCGGCCACGGCTCGATGCTGCTCTACAGCGTCCTGCACCTCTCGGGCTACGACCTCCCGATGGACCAGATCAAGCAGTTTCGCCAGTGGGGCTCGATCACGCCTGGCCATCCCGAGCGCGACCGCGTCCACGTCACGCCCGGTGTCGAGGTCACGACCGGCCCGCTCGGCCAGGGCTTCGCCAACGGCGTCGGCATGGCGATCGCGGAGCGCTTCCTGCGCGATCACTACGGGTCCGACGTCCAGGATCACCGCATCTACGCGATCGTCTCCGACGGCGACCTCATGGAGGGCATCGCCTCGGAGGCAGCGTCGCTCGCCGGCCACCTCGGCCTCGGCCGGCTGGTCTACCTCTACGACGACAACGACATCTCGCTCGACGGCCCGACCGAGTGGTCCTTCGCGACCGAGGACGTCGACAAGCGCTTCGAGGCCTACGGCTGGGACGTGCGCGCGGTGCACGACGCCAACGACCTCGTGGAGCTGGGCGCGGCGATCAAGGCCGGCCAGCACGAGGAGGAGCGCCCGACGCTGATCCGCGTGAAGTCGGTCATCGGCTATCCGTCGCCCAACAAGATGGGGACATCGAAGGCGCACGGCGCCGCGCTGGGCGAGGACGAGGTACGCCTCACGAAGGAGGCGATGGGCTGGGACCCCGACGCGCATTTCGTCGTCCCCGATGGCGTGTATGACGCGTTCAAGCGCGAGTCCTCGCACGCCGACTGGGACCGCCGCTTCGCCTCGTGGCGCGACGCCAACCCCGAGCTGGCCAAGGAGTGGGATGCCGCGTGGAGCGGGCGCCCGCTGCCGGGCGTCAAGGAGGCCCTGTCCAACATCGATTGGGGCAAGGACAAGCTTGCCACCCGCGTGGCGGGCCAGAAGGCGATGGCGGCCTTCGGCGACTTCGCGCCGACGATGGTCGGCGGGGCGGCGGACCTCAGCGAGTCCACCAAGACCGAGTTCCCCGGCGGCGACGCCGAGCGCTTCACGCGCGCCAAGTCCGGGCGCAACGTCTTCTTCGGCGTCCGCGAGCACGGCATGGGCGGGACCGTCAACGGGATGGCGGCCCACGGCGGCATCGCGCGCCCCTACGGCTCGACGTTCCTGCAGTTCGCCGACTACATGCGCGGCTCGATCCGGCTCAGCGCGCTGACCGGCCTCCAGGTGGCGTGGGTCTACACGCACGACTCCGTCGCGCTGGGCGAGGACGGCCCCACCCACCAGCCGGTCGAGCACCTCGCCGCCCTGCGCGCGATCCCCGGCCTCGTCGTGCTGCGGCCGGGCGACGCCAACGAGACCGCCTACGCGTGGCGCGCGATCCTCGAAGACCTCGAGGGCCCGGCCGTGCTCGCGCTCTCGCGCCAGGACCTCCCGGTCCAGGCCGGCGCATCCGACGAGGGCGTCTCCAAGGGCGCCTACGTCATTCGCCCGGCGGGCGGCGACGAACGCGCCGTGATCGTCGCCACCGGCTCGGAGGTCTGGGTCGCGATCGCCGCCGCCGAGCAGCTCGAGGCCGAGGGCATCGGCACGCGCGTCGTCTCGATGCCGTCCTGGGAGCTCTTCGAGCAGCAGGACGACGACTACCGCGATGAGGTCCTGCCGGCCGAGCTTCCGAGCGTCTCGGTCGAGGCGGCCGTCACGATGGGCTGGTCGAAGTGGGTCGACGCGTCCGTCGGCATCGACCGCTTCGGCGCCAGCGCGCCGGGCGAGGTCGTGCTCGAGAAGCTGGGCATCACCGCCGATGCCTGCGCCGGGAAGGTGCGCGAGCTGCTCGCTCTGACGGTGTGAGGGACGCTGCGGGCGATCCGCTGCGCTATCGCACCGTCACCGCCACAAGGTCCAAGCGCCGGCTCCAGTCGATCAGGTCCAGGGCGGTGAGGCGGTCGAGCATGAACTGGAAGGCGACCGCCTGGCCGTGGGAGCGGTACGTGCGCGAGACGTAGAAGGTGGCCCCGCTCGCCGAGCGCACGGTGAGCGGCGAGACCTTGGCGATCTTCGCGACGTCGGAGCCGATCGTCTCGGCGACGGTCGCCGCGCGCGGGACCAGCTTGGCCCCCTTCGGGAAGCGCACGCCGTGGCCGGCCTGCAGGCTGCGCGGGACGCCGGCCGGCACGGGCGACGTGCCCGCGATGACGGTGGTCAGCGCCGCGCGATCGGTTCGGTAGAGGCGCATCAGCCGCTGGGCGGCGAGGATCCGCCACAGGTAGGTGGACGAGTCGTCGCCCAGTCCGTAGAGCAGCCGCCAGGCGGACGCGTGGTTCAGCGGGGTCGAGTCGAAGTACAGCTGCGCGTACGGGATGTTCGAGTCGCCGTAGAGCGACAGCGCGCGCTGCAGGTTGCCGACGCCCATGTGGTAGCTGGCGATGGCGAGGTCCTCGCGGCCGAGCTTGGAGAGCGCGAAGCGCAGGTAGCGCACGGTGGCGGCGAGCGCCTTGGCCGGGACGAAGCGGTCGTCCGCCCGGCGCAGCGCGTTGGCCGTCTTGGCCTTGCGCGCCTTGGGGAGGTCGACGTGCATCCCGAGCAGGCCGGTCGCCGTCTGGGCGACGATCTGCGTCAGCCCCGCCGCGCCCTCGAGCTTGCCGGCCTGCGCGTAGGGCCGACCCGCGCTCTCGAGGAACACGATCGCCTCGAGCATGTCGGGGCTGACCGGCGACCCGGCTGCGGCGCGCTCGATCAGCGGGCGGAAGGCGGCCACCCGGCGCGCCGTGGCCAGCACACCGCCGGGCGATTTCTCGACGAGCACCGGCGTCAGGCCCTGCGCCGCGCGCGCTCCGAACTGCGACTCGCGGGTGGCGTCGTAGGACAGCGGGTCGACGATCGTCCCGGCGTCCGGGTTCGGCTTGTTTGAAGCACCCCCGCAGCCCGCGAGGGCGACGAGAACGCATGCCGCGACGACGCGCCTCACCGCCCCGAGGCTATCGTCGGCCGCCGTGCGCGTCCTCCGCCAGCCTTCCGGCCCGATCGCGCTGGACGACGACCTCCTGATCGAGGGTGACAACGAGCCGGTCCTCGAGCTGCTGCCCGAGGGCGCGTTCGACATGGCCTACGCCGACCCGCCGTTCAACACCGGCCGCGACCAGCGCCGCGGCGACCACGGCTACGCCGACGCGTTCGACGACTACCTGGGCTTCCTCGTGCCGCGGTTGCGGCGCGTGCGCGAGCTGCTGGCCGATCACGGCACGCTCTACGTCCACCTGGACTGGCGAGAGCACCACTACGTGAAGATCGCGCTGGACGAGATCTTCGGGCGCGAGTGCTTCCTCAACGAGATCGTCTGGGCCTACGACTTCGGCGGCCGGCCCAAGCGCCGCTGGCCCGCCAAGCACGACACGATTCTCGTCTACGTCAAGAACCGCGCCGCGTACTGGTTCGACGACGACGAGGTCGAGCGCGAGCCGTACATGGCGCCGGGTCTCGTCGGCCCGGAGAAGGCGGCGCGCGGCAAGCGCCCGTCCGACACGTGGTGGCACACGATCGTGCATACGAACGGGCATGAGAAGACCGGCTATCCGACGCAGAAGCCGATCGGAGTCGTGCGGCGGATGGTTGCGGCGTCCTCGCGCCCCGGCGGCTGGTGCCTGGACCCGTTCGCGGGGTCGGGAACGCTCGGCGCGGCGGCGGCAGCGCTCGGGCGCCGCTTCGTCTTGCTCGATTCCAACCCGGAGGCGATTCGGGTTGCGGCGGAGCGGTTAGGCTCGCCGGCGTGAAGCTCTACATCTGTTACGGCACGTTCGGCTCGCCGCGCCCCGGTGGCCACCCGTGCAAGAACGCCCACGACGCGCTCGTCGCCGCCGGGCACGAGCCGGAACTCGTCAAGTCCTACGGGCTGGGGTTCCTCCCCGACGCGCTGTTCAACCAGACCTCCGGGCGCAAGCGCGTCAAGGAGCTGACCGGCTCATCGATGGTCCCGGCGCTCCAGCTCGACGACGGCACCGCCATCGGCGGCTCCGCCGAGATCGCAGCTTGGGCGCGGGCCAACCCCGCCGCCGCGTAGGGCCCAGCCGAGCGGGCCCGGGCGCTTCATCGCCCCAACCGCGATGGGGTCAAGTCTTTCATTGCCACTTTTTGCGGCTTGGGGTCAAGTCTTTCATTGCCGTATTTGGCTACATGGGAGGGGCGTCAGTGGCGCGCAGAGCGGGTCGTGCGTTTGGGGCCCGGCGTTGGCTGCGGGCTCCCGGCCACGGCGCCGGCTCGTTTCTCCCTCAATGCAGACAGCCGACGCTCGCCCCATCGACGGCGAATCGCGCTGCGCGCCCCTCACGGCCCCCGCGCCGCGTGTAGCGCCGCCAAACGTGGCAATGAATGACCTGACCCCAAGCCGCGAAATGTGGCAATGAAAGACTTGACCCCAAGCCGACCCCAAGCCGCAGTTCGGTCCTTGTCCAAGCCGCGTGAGCGCATAGCTATGCGGTCTACGCGGTGACAGACCTGGTTTCAGCCGAACACGTGTTCTGCTAGATTTCGGCGTCGACGGGCAGGTCGGCATATCGCCATGCATGCCGTGAGCGCCAGGAGGCGCTCCGGTCGCAACGCCTCCCGTCCTTAACCACGACCGGCCATAGCCGCCCGCTTCGAGCGGTCGTGCCGTGGCCGACCGGAGGACACGAAACCAATGCGTTCCATGACACTCATGTCCGTGCCTGCAGTCGCCGCTCTCGCGGTGCCTGCAATCGCCGCGGGCGCAGCAGCAACCACCATGACCACCGCCGACGGCTCGAAGGCGCATGCCACAGCGATGCACGACCGCCTCGTGGCCAGGGACCACACGCTCGCCAAGCGCAAGGCCTACCTGCACCACACGCACGTCAAGCACGGTCGTTGGGCGGTCATCAGCACGTGGTCGAACAGACAGCTCGTGCGCGACATTCACAAGCTGCGCCGGCACGTGCTCGGTCCGGCGGCCAACGCGGCCGTGCGGGCGAAGCTGACGCGTATCGCCCGTTGTGAGTCGCACGGCAACCCGCGGGCCGTGAACCCGACGGGCACCTACCGCGGCAAGTACCAGATGTCGATGCGCACCTGGCGCGTCGCGGGCGGTCACGGCGATCCGGCCGCTGCTCCGGAGTGGGAGCAGGACCGCCGCGCCGCCATCATCATGCGGCGTTTCGGCGTCGGCCAGTGGCCCGTCTGCGGCTACCGCTAGCAGCCGTCATGTCCGACCCGGTCCGCCTGCACGGCGGGCCGGGCCGGAAACCGCAGCGCCCGCGCAGCATTCCGGCAGACAACCTGCGCGAAATGTCACCGTGCAGACATTCCGGGTTTGAAACGCCGAATGTCCCCCCAACGGTCGGAAATCCGGGGGGAACATGCACAACGACCAGCAGACCTACGCACGCTCGGCCGCGCCGGGCGAGATCACCATCCGCGACGTCCGCTGCTCCTGCGCCGTGTGCGGCACGCACGTCACGGCCTGGGAGGGCCATGCCCTGACGGGCTGGTGCGGCAACTGCGGCAGTTACGACGTCCGCGCGCTGCCGGTCGTCGCGCGTCACTGATCGAACGGCGGCGCCTCGCCCCAGCCCCACCGCGGGACAGGCGCGTCCGCGACCACGTCCGCGCCAGGCTGGGAGTTGTGCAGCGCGAGCCTCGTGCCCCACTCGACGTAGGCAACGAACGCCGAGCGAAACTCCGGGTCGTCAGGGAGCCCGGCGTCATCGGCGGCGACGCTCATGAGCAACGCGAAGCGAAATCGCTGCTCCGCGGTGATCGCCAGGTCGCGATGCTTGGCGACCATGCGCCCGTAGCCCCCGAGCTGCTCGGTGTAGCGGGCGGGGCCGCCGAACACCTCCGCCCACCACGCCGCGACGTTGCGCCGGTGCTCGGGGGTCACCCCGCCAGGGAAGAACGGGGCGACCAGCGGGTCGCTCTCGACCCGGTCGTAGAACGCGTCGATGAGCCGGGCGAACGCGGGCTCGCCGCCGGCCCAGTCATAGAGCGTCGGCATCCTGGGGCTCCTCGTCTTCGGATTCTGTCCATGAAACCGCCGGCAGCGGCGCAACTCGTCGCTTGACCGCCGGCCGACGTGCCCTATGTAACAGGGCGGACCCTGTCCTCGACCTAACGGAGGCGGGCGCGGGCGTATTCGCGCGCGCTGCAGCGTGCGTGTTAAGTCGCTGAAGCTTCCGCGCTGGGAGCGGGTATTGGGCAGGTCATGGGGAGGCTCGGATTCGCCTTTCGCTATCGGCTCTGCGGCGCACCGCCGACCGTCCTGGGTGTGCGCTGTGGCGCGTCGGCGGACATCTCCCGCGGCGACCTCGTCAGCGTCGAGGACGACGTCGGCCGCCTCGCGGTTCCCGGCGACCGCGCGGTGGTCGGAGTTGCCCTGGACATCGAGGACGACCGCGACCATGCGGCGCTCGTCCAGGTGATCACCGACGCCGATGCGGTCTACGCCGTCGCCGACTCCCACGACCGCGACGCCGGCACCGCTCTCGCCCTCACCGGGCCAACCGGCGAACAGGGCGTGGGAGACGTCGCTGAGAGCGGCGAGTTCGAGGTCGTGGCCGCGTCCGAGGCCGCTGACGAGACCCTCGTGCGCATCCGGATCGACACCCACCACGAGGTCACGGTGGCGCTCCGGCCCGGCTTCCCGGCGCGCTTCCTGTCGCACCGGCACGAGCGCGCGCTGGTCGCCGCCGCCGCGGTTGGCGACCCCGCCGCCGCATCAGCGCTGGTGGAGGCCTTCCTGCCCACCATCTCCGGCGTCGCGCAGATGTACCGCAACGTCAAGGCGGTGGAACGCACCGAGCTCATCCAGGAGGGTGTCGTCGGGCTGCTGCGCGCCCTCAAGCGCTATGACCCGTCGCTCGGCACGCCGTTCTGGGGCTACGCGTCCTGGTGGGTGCGCCAGGCGATGCAGCAGCTGGTGGCAGAGGTGACGCGGCCCATGGTGCTGTCGGACCGGGCGCTGCGCGGGCTCGCGCGCGTGAAGGCGGCGCGCGCGGCGTTCCTGCAGGAGCACGCGCGCGACCCGACCAGCGACGAGCTCGCCGACGCGGTCGAGCTGACGCGCGAACAGGTGGACAGCCTGCTCGCCATCGAGCGCACGCCCAGGGGTCTGGAGGAGCCCATCGGGGGCGAGGCCGGCGTTGCGGGCACGCTCGGCGAGCTGATCGAGGATCCCGGCGCCCAAGCCGCGTTCGCAAGCGTCCTGGACCGGTTCGAGATCGAGCAGGTACGCGACCTGACGGAGGCCTTGGACGACCGCGAGCGGCGCATCCTGACCGACCACTACGGGCTGGGCCGTCCGGCCCGGACGCTGCGCGAGATCGGTGACGACCTGGGCGTCAGCGCCGAGCGCGTGCGCCAGATCGAAGAGCGGACGCTGGCCCGCCTGCGGGACGCCGTGGCGTCCCCCGCCCCTTGATCCGGGAGGCGCCCCGGCCTCACGGTCCGGCTGTGGCTGTAGCCAGGTGCGGCTCGACCCAGCGCCGCAGCTGTGGCTCGGGCGCGGCGCCGGCGAGCCGGTCGACCTCGGCGCCGTCGCGATGCACCACCAGCAGCGGGATGCCCTGCACGCTGTAGCGCCCCGCGATCGCGGGCGCCTGGTCGATGTTGAGCTTGACCACCTTGAGCCGGCCGGCGTGCTCGCGCGCGAGCTTCTCGACGACCGGGGTGACCATCCGGCACGGTCCGCACCAGGGCGCCCAGAAGTCGACGAGAACGGGCATCGACGCGACGATGTCGCGATCGAAGTCCTGCGCATCGGACTCCACGATCCAGGGCAGCGGGGTCTGGCACTTCGCGCACCGAGGGACTCCCTCGGCGGCCGGGGCGACGCGGTTGCGCGCGCCGCAGTTCGGACAGGTGACGATCGCGGGGGCGCTCATGCCTGCGCCCCCGCCCCGACCGGCTCGCTGTCGGGCTCGGTTTCCCTGGCCTCGGCGGCAGCGTCGGTCCAGCGCACCACGAGCTCCTCGCCCTCGGCGTCCAGCGTCACGGTCGCGCCCTCGTGGATCTGGTCGGAGAGGAGCGCCCGGGCGATGCGTGTCTCGACCTCGCGCTGGATGAAGCGCTTGAGCGGCCGCGCCCCGTACACGGGGTCGTAGCCCTCGCGCGCGATCAGGACGCGCGCCGGCTCGCTCAGCTCCAGCGCGATCCCCCGGCCGGCGAGCCGGCCGCGGACCTCGGCGATCTGCAGGTCGACGATCCGCTCGATCTCTTCCAGGCGCAGTGGCTTGAACAGGATGATGTCGTCGACGCGGTTGAGGAACTCGGGCCGGAAGTGCC
>JAWVFZ010000440.1:0-3896 GCA_033855555.1 Solirubrobacteraceae bacterium | reverse complement strand
AGGCCGCGTACTTGTGCGGATCGGGGCGGTAGAGCGCGTTGCCGAGCGAGGGAACCGAGGACGACCACAGCGGCCCCGAGCCGGTGACGGCCAGCAGCGGCTCGATGCCTGCTTCCTTCAGCAGGGCGATCGCGCGGTCGATCGCGCCCCAGTTGTAGTGGCGGTCGTCGGGGTCGGATGCCTGGAAGCCGTCGGGTGCACGGCGCGATGCCGGCGCCGGCGCAATCGAGCCCCAGCGGACGTGGAGGCGGACCACGTCGATCCCCAGCGCCTTCCACTGCGCCACCGTCGAGGCAGTGGTCGGCGACTCGTGGAGCAGGACGCCGTCGTCCGCGATCCCGATGCGCAGCGAGTGTGCCGCGTGCGCCGGGACCGCGCCCGCCGCCAGCGCGATCAGGACCGCCGCCAAGCCCCGCCTCATCCGGCGGGGCGCGCAACCCTGCTCAGGGCGGCGGCGCCGCCCGTCGACGGCTTCCATTGGAGCCGCCAGACGCCGGTCCGCTTGGGCAGCTTCGTGCTGAAGAAGCCCTTGCGACTGCGGACGGGCACCGTCCTGAGGGTTGTGAACGGCCCGCTCGCTCGCGGCGCGTTCTGCACCTCGACCTGTTCCACCGCGCCGTCTGCGGCCGGGCGCAGCTCGCCCCAGACCAGCAGCTTCGAACCGCGGCGCGCGACCCAGATCGGCAGGCGATAGGCGGCGAACGACGGCTTCAGGCGCCCATCGTTGAAGCGCAGGCCGGTTTGGAATGCGGCGAGCGAGGCCTCGTCGCGCATCTCGTACTGGGCCACCGCCCGGATCGACGGGTCGTGCCAGGCCATGAAGTCCGACTCGTTCATCCATGCCGCCTGCTTATCGAGCGACACGCCGAAGAGGCCGTCGGGCGGATTCGTCTGAAAGCCGAACTCCGTGTACTGGATCGGGAGATTGCGCGGGATCCGCTTGCGGGAGGCCGCGCTGCGCAGGATCGCCTTCAGCCGCGAGATCGAGCTGATCGTGATCTCGGTGGAGCTGCCGCGGGAGGTCGGCGGCTGCGAGCCGCCGCGGGTGTAGGGGTGATGGGCGATGCCGGTGACCGCGAGCTGCGGGAAGCCGCCCGCGCAGTCCAGCGAGCGGGCCTTGCGCCCGCGTAGCGCGCGGCCGCTGCTGTCGATGCAGAAGAGATCGCGCAGGAAGGCCCCAGGCGCCGTCGGCCGGCTGGCGCGCGGGCCGCTGGTCCGGCCGATCGGCGCGGTCTCGCCGAGCAGGATCTCGTCGGACCCATGGCCCGATTCGCGCAGGCCCTTGATCTCAGCGCGCGCCAGCGCGCGGTACAGCGCGGGTGCGACGCTGCCGGCCGACGTCGCCTGCGGCTGCAGCCAGCCGCCCTGGTTGGGCTCGTTCCAGATCGACCACCGCGAGACGCGCGGCAGGATTCCATGACCCTCGTTCTCGTCGGCGTAGGTGCCGCTGTAGCGCTTGCCCAGCGCCGCCACGAAGCGCTTGAACTGCGTCGGGTTGGGGCGGCAGACCCGGCGCACCTTCACCGAGCCCTTACATCCCGACGCCCAAGCCGGGATCGGGCTCGAGGGGGAGAGGAGCACGTCCATGCCGCGAGCCTGAGCGCCGCGCACGAGCCCGTCGTAGCGGTCCCACAGCGCGGCCGGATAGGCAGCGGGGTTCGATCCGTCGAAGCCCGCGGGGCGATGTGTGCTCAGGGGATCCGGCGCGACCTTGTGCCAGAAGACGACGGAATGGATCGTGTCGACGCCCAGCACCGCGAGATCGTCAAGCGTGCGCTCGCGGATCGTGGCGCTGGAGAGCACGAGCGTCTGGTCGTCCTCGAAGATCGAGCGCTGCACCCGCGACGCCGAAGCAGGCACAGCGGCGAGCAGCGCGGCGAGCGCGCCGGTCATGAGCATGGCTCGCCTCACGAGACCGGGTACCCGCGGCTGATGGCGTAGTACGGAGGCGCAGCGTTCGGCGACCAGACGGCGCGCAGGCTTCCGGGCGCCGGGACCGTCACCTGGCCGGTGAAGAAGCCGCGCGCGTTGGTCACCGTGATCGGAGCGCCGAGCGCGCTCCAGTCGGCCGACCCGTCGGCGGGCTTGAACTCGATCTGCACCTGGTCCTGTGCTCCTTCAGGGAGGTTGTTGGGACGGAACCGCAGCTGACCCCAGATGCTCGACGTGAGCGGCGTGCCGGTCGGCTGGGCCAGGAAGGGGAAGACGTAGGCCTGTGCGGAGGGCTTGGGCTTGCCCGAGCGCGTGAGGAGCCCCGACTGGTAGGTGAACCAATAGTGCCTACTGGTCTTGGAGTACTTGCTCAACGGCGGGACGTCGCGCAGCAGGAACTGCGTGTTGCCGATCACGCGCGGATTGGCGTAGGTGAGGTAGTCGCCGAGCGTCAGGTAGTCCGCCTGCTTCTCCAGCGGGATCCCCGAGTACTTGTCGGGCGGGTTGGTCTCATAGCCGAACTCGGTCGAGATCACGGGCAGTCCGGTCGCGATGTGCGCCGTCTGCGTCGAGAGCGTGTCGAGCAGGTCGGGGAGCTCGTTGAGGTTGGCCATCGTGATCGAGTCGGCGTTCGCATCTCGCTGCAGGGGCGAGAGCTTCTTCGTGTACGGGTGGTGCGCCCACGCGGTCGCCTGCAGCGGGCCGAACTTCTCGAAGTCGCTGCAGCCGCTGTCGGTGTGGCCCGGCGCGCACAGCAGCTGGCGGATGAACGTCTTCGGGCGCACCGGCGAGCGCGAGGACCGCTTCGAGCTGCCCAGCGGCGCGGTCTCGCCGATGAAGACTGCGTCGGGGCCGTGGCCGGTCTCGTTGAGCGCGCGGCGGCCGGCGAAGTACAGCGATCGGTACAGGCGCGGCGAGGCCAGCTTTCCGTGCTCCCATTGCGGGGTCAGCCAGCCGCCTTGGTTGGGCTCGTTGCCCAGCGACCACACGTAGACGCGCGGGATCCGCGCATGCTTGTCGTTCTCGTCCTTGTAGGTGCCGTCGAAGCGCTTCCCGACAGCGCGCACGAACTTGTAGAACTCGCTCGGCTTGGGCTTCCACGTGCGCTGGTTGGCGCGCTCGGAGCGCGGCGCCCGGGCGTGCCCCCATGACGGGCCGGGCGGGGTGACGTCGAAGTACACGACGATCCCGAGCTGCCGCGTGGAGCGGACCAGGCGGTCATAGCGATCCCAGTTGAGCTTGGGGTAGGCCTTCGGGTTGGCAGCGCCCAGCTTGTTGAAGCGCCGGCGGGCGGCAGGCGTCCGCTTCGCACCGTTGGCGACGACGCTCCACAGGACGGTGACCCGCACCATGTCGACCCCGGCGGCGGCCATCTTCTTCAGGGAGGCGTCGCGGACCTGGTCGCCACGGTAGAGCAGCTGGTCGTCGTCCATCATGATCGACAGCTGGTCGTCGGAGGCGTCTGCGGGCGGCGCCGGGAGGGCCAGCGCTGCCACGAGTGCCATGAGCACGATCAGCAGGGCGATGAAAGGCGCGAAGAGGCGATGTGTGGGTGGCATCGAATCCTGGAGCTCGGGTCGGGCGTACAGGCGGAGGGCGGCCTGGACGCCGCCCTCCGATCACTACAACGCGAAGATACGACTTGAGTTCCGGCGACGCGCTACTTACTTGGCAGCTGCGTAGCGCTCGGCGACCTTGTCCCAGTCGACGACGTCCCACCAGGCCTTGAGGTAGTCCGGACGCTTGTTCTGGTACTTGAGGTAGTAGGCGTGCTCCCAGACGTCGTTGCCGACGAGCGGGACCTGGCCGTCGGAGACCGGGTTGTCCTGGTTGGCGGTCGAGCGGACCTTGAGCTGACCGCCGTCGAGCACGAGCCACGCCCAGCCCGAGCCGAACTGGCCGACGCCCGCAGCCTCGAACTGCTCCTTGAAGGCATCGAAGGATCCGAACGCGTCATCGATCGC
>JAWVFZ010000439.1:0-8105 GCA_033855555.1 Solirubrobacteraceae bacterium | reverse complement strand
GCGCGGGCGGTCTGGCCGCCGATGCCGGCGTCGACCTCGTCGAAGATCAGCGCCGCGCCGGACCTTTCGTTGGCGACGGCGAGCAGCGCGAGCATCACCCGCGAGGCCTCGCCACCCGACGCCGTCTCGCGCAGCGGCGCGGCCGGGACGCCGGGGTTCGGGGCGATCAGGAACTCGACCGCGTCGGCGCCCGTGGGCGCCATCGCGCCGCGTTCGCCGAGCGCGATCTCGAAGCTCGCCCCCTCCATCGCGAGCGCCGCGAGCCGGTCGCGCACCGCCTCGGCGAGCTTCGGCGCCGCCTTCGCGCGCGCCGCGCTCAGCGCCGCGGCGCGGTCGTCGAGATCCGCGCGTGCCGCGGCAAGGCGTGCGGTCGCCTCCCCCAGGGCAACCTCTGCGCCGGCGAGCTCGTCGCGCCGCTCGCGACAGCGCTCGGCGTGCGCGAGCACCGCGGCGATCGAGCCGCCGTGCTTGCGCTCGAGCCGGTCGATCACGCCGAGGCGCTCCTCGACGGCATCGAGCTCGCGCGGCTGCGCGTCCAGTCCCTCCGCATAGCGCCGCAGCTCGCCGGCGACGTCGTCGGCCTCGAGCGCGAGCGAGCGTGCCCGCACGGCCAGCTCGTCGAGCCCGGCGTCGACCCCGGCGACTCCCTCGAGCGCGCCGACGGCGGCGGCCAGGAGCGTGGCGGCGCCGGCGCCCTCGTCTGGCGCGAGCGCATCGGACGCGCCGGCGGCCGAGGCGCGCAGCGCCGTGAGGTGGCGCAGCCGCTCGCGCTGCGCGACCAGCTCGGCTTGCTCCTCCTCGGACGGCGCCGCGGTCTCGATCTCGGCCAGCTCGAACTCGAGCAGGTCGAGCTCGCGGTCGCGCGCGCCGGCGCGCTCGCGCAGCTCGCTCAGCGACCCCTCCAGGACCCGGGCGGCGGCGAACGCATCGGCGAACGCCGCGCGCGCCGCAAGGTGCTTCTCGCCGCAGAACGCGTCGAGCAGCTCGAGCTGGGCGCTTGTGAGCATGAGCTTGCGGTGCTCGTGCTGGCCGTGGAAGGAGAGCAGCGGGCCGGCGAGCTCCTGCAGGTCGGCCGCCGCGGCGGAGCGCCCGTTGACGTAGGCGCGCGTGCGCCCCTCGGCGCTGACCCGGCGGGCGAGCACGACCTCCTCGGCGTCGGCGGGCAGACGCTCCCCGAGCTCGGCTCGCAGCGCGTGGGGCAGCTCGAAGACGCCTTCGACATAGGCCTCCGCCGCCCCGGGGCGCACGATGCCGGGGCGCGCCCGGCCGCCCAGCAGCAGGTCCAGCGCATGGGCAAGCACGGTCTTGCCGGCGCCCGTTTCGCCGGTGAGCACGTTGAGCCCCGGTGCCAGGCGCAGTTGGGCCTGCTCGATCAGCAGGAGGTTCTCGACACGCAGCTCGAGGAGCATGCGGTCGAGGATGACGACGGCGCCCGACAGATAACGCACCGGGGCCCGCCTTGGCCACCAAGTTGTTACGCCAGCAGGCCGAACTTTTCACGAAGGCGGCGGTAGAACGAGCTGCCCGGCACCTGCGCGAGGTCCGCCGCCTCGCGCAGGAAGCGCGCGGTCACGGCATCGCCGGAGCTCAGCTCACCCGCGGGCCGGCCGTCCACCGACACGTCGACGGGCTCGGCCGAGCGGTTGTGGACGGTCAGCGTGTCGCCTGGCGCGACCACGAGCGCCCGTGCGGTCAGCGAGTGCGGGGCGATGAACGAGACGACGTAGCCCTCCACACCCCAGGCGAGCACCGGTCCGCCGCTGGCGAGCTTGTAGCCCCTGCAGCCGGCGGGGGACGCGACGACGACGCCGTCACAGCGCACCGACCCGACCTGCTCGCCCTCGAGCTCGTACGCCAGCTGCGCAACCCGCCCGCCGAGCTTGCGGTGGATCGAGAGGTCGTTGATCGCCGCGTACGCGCCGTCGGGCACATGCAGGGCGAGCGCAGGAAGCGTCAGGACCTCGAAATCCCCCTCGAGCGCCCTGCGGAAGCCCACTTCGCATTCGTCCGGGTCGATCGTCGCAAGGAAGCCGATCTGCCCGAAGTTGACCGCGAAGACCGGCACGCTGGTGCCCGCATAGCGGCGCAGGGCGCGCAGGATCGTGCCGTCGCCGCCGAGGACGACGCAGAGGTCGACGTCGTCGGTGAGCGGGGCGTCGACCTCCACCCCCTCCTGCGCCACGATCCCGTGCTTGCGGGTCTCCTCCTCGTCGAAGCGCAGGGTCACGCCCGCCTCGCGCGCGGCCGCGATGAGCGTGGCCAGCGCGCCGGCGACCTCCTGCGGGCGCGTGTGGGTCAGGACGGTCGCACTGCGGCTCAGGGGCTGACCCACAGCACCGCCCAGCGGTCGCGAGGTCACGCGTCAACCCCGGCGATCGCCGCATCGAGGTCCTCGACCTCTCCCGCGCGGCCGGGCTCGCCGAGCCAGACGAACGTCTCGCGGTTGCCCTTGGGCCCCGGCAGCCCGCTCGGCGCGAATCCCAGGACCGACGCGGGCGCGCCCGCTGCCACCGCGAGGATCGCCTCGCGCCGGTGCTGGACGTCGCGCACCACGCCGTTCTTGCCGATGCGGTCGCGGCCGACCTCGAACTGCGGCTTGATCATCGCCAGGCAGTCGAATCGCTCCGTCGCGCAGCGCAACACCGCCGGTAGGACCTTCGACAGTGAGATGAACGACACGTCGATCACGATCAGGTCCGGGCGGTAGGGAAGGTCGCCGGCCGCCAGAGCGCGGGCGTTGATTCGCTCGAGGACGGTCACCCGATCGTCGGTGCGCAGCTCCCACGCCAGCTCCCCGTACGCGACGTCCACGCATGTGACCGCCGCGGCGCCGCGCTTGAGCAGGCAGTCGGTGAAGCCCCCGGTCGAGGCGCCGACGTCGAGGCACGAGCGGCCTTCGACCGCCACGCCGAGCGCCTCGAGCGCGTTTTCGAGCTTTGTTCCCCCGCGCGAGACGAACCGCCGGCCGCCTTCCACCGAGACCGCCACGTCCTCGGCGACGAGCCGCCCCGGCTTGTCGGCTAGCTCGGAGCCGATCCGCACCTCGCCCGCCATGACGGACGCCGCCGCGCGCGAGCGGGAGGGAAACAGGCCGCGCTGGGCCAGGAGCTGGTCCAGGCGGACCTTGACGACGGCCATGAGGTTCGCAGCGTAATGACCGGCACGGCCGCCCGCTGGGGATAGGCTGCCCAGCGCTCACTCCAGGCTCACCCACCCAAGGGGCGCACACCTCATGACGGACTTGCTTTTCCGCGTCAGCCGGACCGTCCTCTCGAAGCACCCAGCGGTGCTTGCCTCGGCGGCGCTGCTGATGGTCGCGATCGCCGTTGCGTCGCTGCCTTCGGCGCGTGCGGCCGCGCGCCATCTCATCACCGGTCACGACATCAAGAACGGCAGCATCACCGGCGCGGACCTCGAGAACGGCTCCGTCACCTCCCGCAAGATCCTCGACGGCCACGTCCTCTCTCGCGACCTCTCAGCAGGGCTGCGCGCCCAGATCGCTCGCCACGCCACGAATGGCACGAACGGCACCAATGGCGCCCGCGGCCCCAGGGGCGCCAAGGGCGCGAAGGGAGATAAGGGGGCCAAGGGCGATACGGGCTCTGCCGGTCCGCAGGGCCCTGCCGGTCCGCAGGGCCCGGCCGGTCAGGACGCCCCGACGGGCACGGAGACGACCGTGCAGCTCACCGACGTCGGCCAGGACTGGACGAGCCACGCATCCGCGACGCTCGACGCCAACGGCTGGGTTCACCTCTCGGGCTACCTGGGCTGCCTCGGCGCCTCCGGATGTGCTGACCAGATGATCACCCTGCCGGCCGCCTTCGGGTCCGCCTCATCCAGGGAGGTGTTCCCGTTCATCGCCGAGCAGGTCATGGGGTCCACGAGCCAGTACTCGCCCGGCCCGAGCGTCATCGAGCTGAGCCCGACCGCGCTGACCGTTCCGGATGCAGCGAGCGGCATCCTCAACGGCTGGAACGTCTGGCTGAGCGGCATCACCTACAAGGCCGTGTCAAGCGGCTGAAAGACCTCTGTGAGCGAGGTCACACCCGGCTCGCCGATCAGCCACCAGGATGGGGGACGAACTTCTCCCCATCGATCCAAACCAGCGAATGAACCCGCTGACACATAGCAGTCTCTCTCCTCCCCGAGACCGGCCCGCCATCAGGTGGGCCGGTCTCATTTATGGTCGAGGTCACACCCGACGTGGTAGGGATGCGACGTGCAATTCCTCCGCCTGGCCGCGTTCCTCGCCGTCGCCATGCTCGTCCTGGCCGCTTGCGGCGGGTCGGGCTCCCCGGGCGCCCAGGTCAGCCGCGACCAGAAGGAGCCCAAGGCGCTGCTCAAGGATGTCGCCGCGGCGCTGCGGCGCGTTCGCAGCTACCACCTCGAGGGCACCCAGGACGCCGCTGACGGCCACGCTCGGGTGAGCGGGGACGTCGCCCGCAACGGCAATGTCCGGTTGAAGATGAACACCGAAGGCCGGACGCTCGAGATCATCGCGGCGGGCACGCGGCTCTACATTCGCGCCAATGCCGCGTTCTGGCGACAGAACGGCGGCGACCGGCTCGCGCAGCGGCTCGACGAACGCTGGGTCGTCGCTCCCGCCCAGATCGCCGCCAGCATCACCGGCGACCTCGACCGGCTCAGGCCGAGCGGCCTCGCGTTCTGCGCGGCGCAGCCAACGGGCCACCTCGAGAACCGCGGAACGGCCATCGTGGGCGGCAGGCAGGCGATCGTGATCACCGACAAGGGTGACCTGCCAGGCGACGCCCCCGGTGCGATCTACGTGCAGGCACACGGCCCAGCTCTGCTGCTGCGGGCGGTTCAGACCGGGCCGATCAGGCCCGGACGCGACGTGGACCCGAGGTGCGACAACCCCGGCTCATCGGCCACGAAGGGAGACCTCCGATTCTCGCGGTTCGACGCGCCCGTGACGATCGAGGCGCCCAAGCACGTCCTCGATCTCGGACAGCTCGGGGGCGGCGGCGGCACGGTCTAGGTTTGAAGGCTTGGCCGCGAGTTGGGCGACGCGACCGACGGATGTTGCGCTGAGCGAAACATCTCTCAGCGATGCGTCAAGCCCGGCCGCTTGTATCGAAACCCCCCGTCACCGTGGGTTTCGTCACTCACGCGCCACGACCAGCCGGACCGTGCTGCGCGCCACGCACCCACACCCCCGCTCCGCGTGGAAAGCGCCAACCCCTCACCCCTGGGCAAACGCAGCCCACACAGCCAGCCCCACCTCGCGATGCGCGCGCCGCGCGTCGTCCACGAGCGCAGGAGCTCGCCAGAAGCCGTGCACCATTCCCTCGTAGCGCTCGAGCCGGGTCGGCACGCCGGCCGCGCGCAGCGCGTGCGCGTAGGTCTCGGCCTCGTCGCGCAGGATGTCGTGGGAGCAGGTGATGACGAGCGCCGGGGCGGCGCCGCGCAGGTCGGCCGCGCGAAGCGGTGACGCATCCGGCTGGAGGCCGTCGGCGCCGTCGAGGTAGGTCTCCCAGAACCAGCGCATCTCGCGTGCGTCGAGGTTGTGCCCCTCCGCGAAGGAGCGCCACGACCCGCTGTCCATCGCCGCATCGCAGACCGGGAAGACCAGGACCTGCAGCGCAAGCGGCAGGCCCGCATCGCGGGCGCGCAGGGCGCACACCGCCGCGAGGTTGCCGCCGGCGCTGTCGCCGCAGACCGCCAGCGGGCCATCGAGCGCGCTCACGACCGCCCAGGCGTCCTCGACGGCTGCCGGGAACGGATGCTCGGGCGCGACGCGGTAGCCGACGTTCACCACGCGCGCCGCTGACTCGGCGCACAGCGCCCGCGCAACGTG
This sequence comes from Solirubrobacteraceae bacterium, assembly GCA_033855555.1. Taxonomy (GTDB): domain Bacteria; phylum Actinomycetota; class Thermoleophilia; order Solirubrobacterales; family Solirubrobacteraceae; genus AC-49. The sequence goes on along the minus strand of JAWVFZ010000439.1, from coordinate 2,287 downwards.
GTCGTAGGTGTCGAGCGTGCCCAGGACCCAGCCGCCGCCGTGGAAATTGACGAGCGTTCCCCGTGCCGCTCCGAACGGCTCGTAGATCCGGCACGGGACGCCCGCGATCTCGCGGTCCTCCACCTCGCCCACCGCGCGCAGCGGCCCGGCCTTTGCCGGCGTGCCCTCGGCGTGGCCGGCTCGCTGCTCCTCCACCGGGATCTCCCACGGCGGAGGCCCGGGCGGGTCGATCAGCCGCGCGGCCTGCGGATGGAGGCCCTCGGCCTTCAAGCGAGCTGGTGTGCGCCGATCTCGGCGGTGATGCGCTCGGCGATCGCCTTGCCGGTGAAGCCCACCTCGCGGTGCAGGAGCGCGGGCTTGCCGTGGGTGACGTAGCGGTCGGGCATTCCGATCCGGACGATGCGCGGAAGCTCGACGCCACCGTCGTTGAGCTCCTCCCAGACCGCCGAGCCGAAGCCGCCGGCCAGGACGCCCTCCTCGACGGTGACGAGCAGGTCGTGTTCGCCCGCGAGGCGGGTCATCAGCTCGACGTCGATCGGCTTGGCGAAGCGGGCGTCGGCGACGGTCACTTCGATGTCGTGCTCCGCGAGCAGGTCAGCGGCCTCGAGTGCCTTCTGCACGCCCGAGCCATAGCCGACGATCGCGACGCGCTCTCCTTCGCGCAGGATCTCGCCGGTCCCGATCTCGATCGCGTGAATCTCCGCTCCGGACGGCACGGGCACGCCGACGCCCTCGCCGCGCGGGTAGCGCAACGCAACCGGGCCGTCGTCGTAGGTGAGCGCGGTGCGCAGCATGACCGCGAGCTGGGCCTCGTCGCGCGGCGCCATGCAGACCATGTTGGGCAGCGCGCGCAGATAGGCGATGTCGAAGACGCCGTGGTGCGTGGGACCGTCGTCGCCGACCAGGCCCGCGCGGTCCATCGCGAAGACGACGTTGAGCTTCTGCAGGCAGACGTCGTGCACGATCTGGTCGAACGCGCGCTGGAGGAACGTCGAGTAGATCGCACAGACGGGCTTGATGCCCTCGAGCGCCAGCCCGGAGGCGAAGAGCACCGCCTGCTGCTCGGCGATCCCGACGTCGAAGTAGTGGTCGGGCTCGGCCTTCTGGAGGATGTTCAGGCCGGTGCCGGAGTTCATCGCCGCCGTGATGCCGACGACGCGCGGGTCGCGGCGCACCTCATCGACCATGGCCTGGCCGAAGACCGCCGTGTACTGCGGGGGCCCGGCGGCGCTGGACGGCTTGGCCTTGACCGCGAGGCCGTTGGCGATCGAGTTGGGCTTGGCCGCATGCCACCTCTCCATGCCCTCGAGGCCGCCGTCCTCGGCGGGCGCAAAGCCCTTGCCCTTGACCGTGGAGATGTGAACGACGACCGGACGCTGGGCGGCCAGCGCGCTTCGCAGCGCGCCGCGCAACGCACGTGTGTCGTGGCCGTCGATGACGCCCATGTAGGCCCAGTCGAGCTCCTCCCAGAACAGGCCCGGCGCCCAGAACGCCTTCAGCGACTCCTTGAGCTGGGGCCCGAGCTTCTCGAAGGCCGCACCCAGGCCGCCGGGCAGCTCGGTCAAGCGCTGCTCGGCGCCCTCGCGGGCGTGCCATAGCTTCGGGTTGAGCCGGACGCGGTTGAAGTAGCGCGAGAGTGCGCCGACGTTCGGCGAGATCGACATGCCGTTGTCGTTGAGCACGACGACGATCGGCGTGCCAAGGCCGCCGGCCTGGTGGATCGCCTCGAACGCCACCCCGCCGGTCATGGCACCGTCGCCGATGACGGCGACCACGTTGCCGGCGTCGGGCTCCCCGCGCAGGCGCATGCCCTCCTTGAGCCCGACGGCGTAGCCGATCGAGGTCGAGGCGTGGCCGGCGCCCATGATGTCGTGCTCGGACTCCTCGATCGAGCAGAACGGCGCGAGGCCCTCGTACTGGCGGATCGTCGGGAGCTGGTCGCGGCGGCCGGTGAGGACCTTGTGCGGGTAGGCCTGATGGCCGACGTCCCACACGATCTTGTCCTTCGGCGAGTCGAGCAGCGAGTGCAGCGCGACCGCGAGCTCGCAGGTGCCGAGGTTCGCGCCGAAGTGCCCGCCGATCTCGCCGACCGTGTCGATGATGTGCTCGCGAACCTCCTGTGCGACCTGCGCGAGCTCATCCTCGGAGAGCGCGTGGAGGTCGTGCGGGCGGTCGATGCGGTCGAGAATGCGGGTCATGCGGTGCGGGTGAGGATGAAGTCCGTGATCTGCTCTAGCTCCGCCGCGCCGCTCGGCGCCGCCTCTGCGAGGGTGGATCGGGCTGACGA
>JAWVFZ010000438.1:0-2947 GCA_033855555.1 Solirubrobacteraceae bacterium | reverse complement strand
CAACTGGATGGGGCTGGACATCGGGCCGCGCACCGCCGACTTCTACGCGCAGGAGATCGCGCGGGCGGGCACGATCTTCTGGAACGGCCCGATGGGCGCCTTCGAGCTCGAGCCGTTCGCGGCCGGCCCGCGGGCCGTCGCCGAGGCTGTCGCGCAAGCACCGGGGACGACCGTTGTGGGCGGTGGCGACAGTGCCGCCGCGCTTGCCGCATTCGGCCTCGAAGACAAGATCGACCACCTCTCCACCGGCGGCGGAGCTTCGCTGGAGCTGATCGAGGGGAAGACGCTCCCAGGAGTGGAGGTTCTCGGTGGCTGACGGAGCGCGGACCCCGTTCATCGCGGGCAACTGGAAGATGCACAAGACGATCGCCCAGGCCGAGGAGTACATCCAGGGGCTGCTGCCGCGCGTATCGGCGGCGACCGCCGACATCTCGATCTGCGTGCCGTTCACGGCGCTGCAGGCGATGGTCGACTCGACCCGCGGCTCCGGCGTGCAGGTCTTCGCGCAGAACATGCACGACGCGCCCGAGGGCGCGTTCACGGGCGAGATCAGCCCGCCGATGCTCACCGAGCTCGACGTGCACGGCGTGGTGCTCGGCCACTCCGAGCGCCGGCAGCTGTTCGGCGAGACGGACCGCGCGCTGCAGGCCAAGGTGCCGGCCACGCTCGCCGGCGGGCTCGTGCCGATCCTGTGCGTTGGCGAGACCGAGGACGAGCGCGAGGCGGGGGAGACCGACCGCAAGCTGCGCCACCAGGTGCAGGAGGGGCTCGACAAGGTCGACCCCGGGCGCCTCGGCGACGTCGTGATCGCCTACGAGCCGATCTGGGCGATCGGGACCGGCAAGAACGCGACGCCCGAACAGGCCCAGGAGGCAGTCGGCTTCGTGCGTGCGCTCGTCGCCGACCGCGATCCCGAGCAGGCGCAGCGCGCACGCATTCTCTACGGCGGCTCTGTCAAGGCCGAGAACGCCGCCGAGTTGCTCGCGCTGCCCGACGTCGACGGCGCGCTCGTCGGCGGCGCGTCCCTTGACCCCGAGGACTTCGCGGCGATCATCGCCGCTGCCGGGTGAGCATCCACCCGTCCGTCTGCCTCGTGGTGCTCGACGGCTGGGGGCTCGCCCCGCCCGGCCCCGGCAACGCCGTCGACCTCGCGGACACGCCGGTGTTCGACGACCTCTGGGCGCGCTACCCGCACACGCAGCTGAAGGCGGACGGGCCGGCAGTCGGGCTCCCCGAGGGACAGATGGGCAACAGCGAGGTCGGTCACCTCAATCTCGGCGCCGGCGCGGTCATCAAGCAGGACCTCACGCGGATCGACGAGGCCGTCGAGCAGGGCACGCTCACGCACAACGAGGTGCTGATCGACGCGATGCGCGGGCCGCGGGTGCATCTCATCGGCCTCGTCAGCGACGGCGGCGTGCACTCCAGCCTTCGTCACCTCGAGGCGCTGATCAACCTCGCAGCCGAGCAGGGCGTCGAGGACCTCGTGATCCACGCGTTCACCGACGGGCGCGACACGTCGCCGCACGGCGGCGCCGACTACGTCGCCCAGGTCGAGCAGTGGTGCGCCGAGGCGCGGCTGGGCCGCGTGGGCTCGGTCATCGGCCGCTACCACGCGATGGACCGCGACCGGCGCTGGGATCGCACCCAGAAGGCGCTCGACCTGCTGCTGGAGGGAAAGGGCGAGTACCACGCCGAGACCGGGGAGGACGCCGTCCGAGCCGCCTACGACCGCGGCGAGACCGACGAGTTCATCAGCCCGACGACGGTCGGCGAGGAGGCGCTGGTGCGGCCCGACGACTCCGTCATCGCGTTCAACTTCCGCCCGGACCGGATGCGTCAGCTCACCGAGAGGCTTGCCCCCGAGGTCGCGCTGTACACGACGCTGACCGAGTACGAGGAAGGCTGGGACTGGCCCGTCGCGTTCCCGCCCGCCCGCCCCGAGACGACGCTCGCGCACGTGATCGGGCAGTCCGGCCGCAAGCAGCTGCACGTCGCGGAGACCGAGAAGTACCCGCACGTGACGTACTTCTTCGGCGGCGGCGAAGAGGATCCCGAGCCGGGGGAGCGGCGCGAGCTGGTGGACTCCCCGCGCGACGTCCCGACCTACGACCACAAGCCGGAGATGAGCGCCCGCGAGGCCGCGGCGGCGTTCGTCGCGGCCTGGGAGGAGGATGGTCCCACCTTCGGGATCATCAACTTCGCCAACCCGGACATGGTCGGCCACACCGGCGTGATCCCCGCCGCCATCAAGGCTGTCGAGACGGCTGACCGGTCGCTCGGCGAGATCGTGCGCTGCGTCCAGGCCTCCGGTGGAGCGCTCGTCATCACGGCCGACCACGGCAACGCCGACGAGATGCTGGAGGAGGACGGGTCGCCCGACACGGCGCATTCCCTGAATCCCGTGCCCCTGATCGTCACCGACGACGACGTCTCGCTGCGCGACGGCGGCGTTCTGGCCGACATCGCGCCGACGATCCTCGGGCTCCTGGGCATCGACCAGCCGGCGGCGATGACCGCTCGCTCGCTCGTCGTGTCTGACTGAGAGAGCTGCCGCCAGGCGGTCTTCTCACCGCTTCTGGGCGGTGGTTTACTGGTGCGGTGGGTGATCTCGAGGAGATCATCAGGGCTGCCCGCGGCACCGTCGAAGCCGACCTGCTGTTGCGCGGGGGCCGCGTGGTGAACGTGTTCACGCACGAGATCGTGGAGACCGCGGTCGCGCTGCGCGGTGATCGCATCGTCGGGCTTGGCGAGCGCCCGGCGCGCGAGGTCATCGATCTCGAGGGCCGGTACGTGTGCCCGGGGCTGATCGACGCGCATGTTCACATCGAGATCTCGATGCTGCCGCCGCATCGGTTCGCCGATGCGGTCCTGCCGCACGGTGTCACGTCCGTCGTGTGCGATCCGCACGAGATCGCGAACGTCCTCGGCGTCGAGGGGGTTCGCT